>JAUVZE010000007.1 GCA_030602665.1 Dehalococcoidia bacterium | reverse complement strand
AGTGTCTGTTCAACTAAATAGGCAATATCAGTGAATTTGATGCGTTGGGATAAGAAAAGGTCAACAGCTACTTCATCGGCGGCACAAAGTACTGCCGGGTAGGTTCCCCCCTTCTTACCCGCCTCAATAGCTAATTTTAGGCAGGCAAAGGTATCAAAGTCAGGTGGTTCAAAGGTCAGATTATTAATAGTGCGCCAGTTAAGCTGGGGAAGTTGGGGGTTGGGCAGACGTTCCGGGTAAGATAGGGCGTATTGGATGGGTAAGCGCATGTCGGGATAACTTAACTGAGCTTTAACCGAGCCATCAATAAATTCCACCATAGAGTGGATAATGCTCTGAGGATGAATTATAACCTTGATATTGTCAAAGGGCACATTGAATAGCCAACGAGCTTCAATTACCTCAAGTCCTTTATTCATCAACGTAGCTGAGTCAATAGTGACCTTCTTTCCCATCTGCCACGAGGGGTGTTTCAGCGCTTGCTTAGGGGTCACCCCCTCTAGCTGAGCTGATGAATAGCCATGGAAGGGACCGCCCGAGGCGGTCAAAATAAGCTTGACTGCCTTTGGGGTTTCACCTCTCAGGCATTGCCATATAGCGCTATGCTCACTATCAATAGGTAGAATCTGGGCTCTGTTTCGTTTCGTCTCCTTGGTGATAATCTCGCCGGCCATAACTAGCGATTCCTTGTTAGCCAGGGCAACAGTTTTACCAGCCTTTACCGCGGCCAGTGTTGGGCTTAGCCCTGATTTTCCTGAAGTAGCTATAACTACCATATCTACCTGGGGGTGGCGGGCAATGTCTTCTGGTGAT
Source organism: Dehalococcoidia bacterium (assembly GCA_030602665.1). Lineage (GTDB taxonomy): Bacteria > Chloroflexota > Dehalococcoidia > Dehalococcoidales > JAUVZE01 > JAUVZE01. The sequence goes on along the minus strand of JAUVZE010000007.1, from coordinate 16,059 downwards.
AACAGTTCGCATTCTCCATCTAGCAGGTGAGCCGATACCTTTTTGTCTTGGTAACAGACAAATCTTGGTTTAAACTCGCTGATTTGTTTTGACAGTAAAGCGATGTTTTTGCCAGCGGCAAGCCCAATTATACGAAACCGGTGGGGTAGAGCACGCACTACGTCAAGTGTTTGTTGACCTATGGAGCCGGTTGAACCCAGGACAGCTAACTGCTTTATAGTATCGCCCATCACATATTATCATACAATAAACATTGAATTACCGCCATTGGCGAAGGTATTTGAAGGGCAAGCTTCATCCAGAGAGACTATTGGTGTAGGGTGAGAATAAAAGGCGAAGAGATAAGCAAGGCGACAACAGGACCCAGGGTTACCGTCTTTCATGGGCCGAGTACCTCTATCAAGTAGAGGTCTCAATTTCCGGTGGCAATTATGTTTCTTGTGAGTCTGGAGAACTCATACTGCAGAAAGTACCTATGTCTCTTCTTTGCCCCAGTTTTGCATTATTTCCTTGAGGCGCTGGGCAAGCTTAGGATTAGCTCGCAGCCGGTTAATGAAGATGGGGCAACCTTCCAGCAGTGAGTTCTGAGCAGCAGTTGCCATGCTTGACAGTAAATTCTGCATACCCAGGTCAGCCTGCGGCGGAATATTCGTTCCCGGCGCTGACGACTCTAGTTGCCGGCGGATGTCCTCAGCAGTGAATCTCATCGGCATTACACAGGATTTATACCACGGGCACTCCTTGCACTGGACTATACCATAGGCCTCATCTAAAATATCCCCCAAATTCAGCCTCCTCTCAACCTATGATTTATCAGGAATCACCTTTTCGCTAGGAAATAATCTTACTTAGGTTCTTTTCTATTTCTGCCGTGCTTGAGAAAGACCCCACTTTTATTACCTGAATTATACCATCTTTATCAATGAAGAAGGTAGTCGGGATGCCTCGGACATTATACTCTAGGGTTACATCTTTGTTGGTGTCAAGTAGCACCGGAAAAGAAAAATTGCCAGCCTGTATGAAATCTCTTGCGGTGGAGGGAGCTTCACCGATATCAACCGCCAGTATTACCAGGCCCTCATCTGACCATTCCTCAAATATTTCCTGTATAAAGGGCATCTCATGACGGCAGGGACCACACCAGGTTGCCCAGAAGTTGAGTAATACTGGCTTACCCCGCAAGTCACTAAGGGAAATAGACTGTCCCTCCAGATTAGGAAGCTGAAAATCAGGCGCCGGCTTACCCACCTGGGGAGCTGGAGAGGAACAGCCGATTACTAACAGCACCGAGGTCATGAGCACTAGTATTGCGGTTAGTATCTTGTTCATAATTATCTCCTAGGCAAATTTTATGCGGTGAATAAGGAAAACCAGGTCAGACTATTGGTCAGAATAAGCACGCCTATAGTGATAAGCAATAGGCTACTAATAATGTAGATTAATCTAGAATAACGGTGGATACGCCTTAATAATGGAGTGACGGAATCAAAGGCAATCCCTATTATCAGAAAGGGCAGTCCTAACCCCAGAGAATAGATAGCCAGCAGGTACGCACCATGCCAGGCTGTTTCCGAACCCAAGGCAAGGGTCAGAATGCCTCCCAGTATGGGGCTAACGCAGGGTATCCACGCTAGGGAAAAGGTGGCTCCGATGAGTAGGGAACGTAGGTAACCAGTGGTATTGCCTAGAGATGGGGTTAGACGCTTTTCGTAATTTAGCCAGGGTAGCTTCAGAGCAGCCAGCATGAATAGCCCAAAGGCTATTAGTAGACTGCCAGCTATTTTATTGAGTAGTGCCGAATTGGGGCTGATGGCAAAGCCAGTGAGGCCGACAATTGCTCCCAAGGTAACAAAAACTAGAGAAAAGCCTATTACAAAGCTAAGTGAGTGGAGGAACATGGGGACACGTCTTCTAACAGCTCCAGTCTCAAGTATTTCCGGTCCGCATAAGCTGGCGAAATATACTGGCACTAAAGGCACCACGCAGGGTGACAGGAAAGATAGCACCCCGGCACTGAAAGCAGCTATAATTGAAATGCTTGGCATCACTTATCCTTATGGCTTAATCAATGGTAGCTAACTCAAACAGAAATATCAAATTCACCAGCTCAATGAGATTGTTTATTAACCTCACCCCCTTAGGTTTTTATGAGGTAACCCTCCCCCTTTGTCCCCCTCCCTTATAAAGGGAGGGGGAATTGGTTATGTTAGAGGGACTTAGTCCCTCTAAAACTCCCTATACTCATATTGGAGGTTTAGCTCTCTCGGCCTCTCTTTTAGTATCTTTCTCCTTGAGAAGGAGAGGGGGAAATTCTTTCTATAAGAGAGGCTTCGCCTCTCTTTGACTCTCCTTAGCACCTATTCCTGAAAAGGAGAGGGGTCAGGGGGATGGGTTGCTAAACAACCTTCAGCCCAATGCCTCTATTAGCTTAGGGTCAAAAAATATTCTATAATATGTTGGACATTAGATAATACCACCAAAATACATATCAAGGGGAAAGCAATGAAACCCTTAAGCTACAGTCAGATTTCTCTCTATCAGTCCTGCCCCTTACACTACAAGCTGCAATATATTGACGGCTTAAAGCCAAAGGATAAGTGGTATTTTAGCTTTGGCAGAACAATGCATATGTGTGCCGAGTATTTTTTCAAGGTTAGAGTGCCGCCGCCACCATCATTAGAGGAGTTACTACGGTTTTATGAGCAGAACTGGCTTTCTGAGGGATATGAGTCAACTGAGGAGGAGGCAAGGTATAGGGCCTATGGTCGGGAGATATTAGCTGAGTTCTGGGAGATTCACCAGGCTGGTTTCAAGATGCCGATTGCGGTTGAGCGATTGTTTCATATTGACATTGAGGGGGTGAAGTTGACCGGCTATATTGACCGGGTAGACAAGCTGGATAGTGGCCGGCTATCCATAGTTGATTATAAGACAGATAAGGAATTGTTTACCACCGAAGATTTGGAGAAAGACCTTCAGCTAACTTTATACCAATTGGCTGCTGAGCAAACTTGGCAGCTACCTGTGGAGAGGCTTACCCTTTATCACTTTAGGTCAAATACTCCCCGTAGTTGTGGACCAAGGAATGAAGCACAGCTTGATGAAACCAGGCGTCTGGTATTGGAGGTGGCTGAAGGTATTACTCAGCAAAAATTCCCCCCTATTGAGAACCAGTATTGTCCCTGTGACTTCCCTGAGCACTGCCCATATTACAGGCAACAATACATGGCGCCAGATTTACTCCAGCAAGGTATTCTGGATGGAGTAGCAGTAGCTGAGGCAGTTGAGCACTATGTCTCATTGCAGGGTCAGATAAAGGAACTCCAGTCACAGTTTGAAGAAGTAAAGCAGAGGCTTATTGATTTTTGTCAGGCTGAGGGATTAAATCGCGCTTATGGCAGGGAGCATGCTATTACCTATAAGCTGGTGGAGAAAACCGGTTTTAGTGAGGATGAGGTCAGAGCCCTACTTGAGCCCGAAGGACTATGGCACCTGGTATTAAGCCTTGACCAATCCCGGCTTAGGCAACTTATAACCGATGAGGCAGCAGCTAAAGATATTAGGGATAAGCTAGCAGCCTTAAAGCGAGTTGTTGCCTCTTATCCTCAGCTATGGGTTAGACGAATTATGGAGGAAGAGTAAATTATCTTGGTGCCTGATTGTACTTCTTTTAGGCTGCTTGAATATGTCCGCGATGTCTTCCATAAGGGAATAGGTTAACCTGTTGAAACTATAAGATAAGCGGGAGATAGAGGAGATAATTGTCTAGGCTACTTCTGGTAAGGCATGGTGATACCGAGTTAAACAGTGCTGAGAGGTACTGGGGGCGTAGTGATGTTAAGTTAAGTGCTGCCGGGCTCAGGCAGGCTGAGAAGCTGCGTGATCGCCTAGCGGTAGAAAAGATTGACGCTGTTTATTCCAGTGACATGGAGCGGTCTTTGGTAACCGCTGAAATTATTGCCTCCAGTCACCAGTTGGCAGTCATAACCTGTGCTGAGCTGCGCGAGGTTAACTTTGGCCAGCTTGAAGGATTAACCTTTGGTGAAATTAGCCGGCTTTATCCTGAGGTGGCTAAGTTGTGGGCGGAAAGAAGCCCTAAGCTGAAATATCCTGGTGGTGAGAGCCTTGTCAAATTTAATAACCGAGTTAGTAAATTCTTGAGCAGACTGGACAAACATACCGTTGGGGAAACAATACTTATTGTGGCTCACGCCGGAGTTCTACGCACGCTGGTGTGCCAGCTATTGGGTATAGACCTACGGCGGCGATGGCAGATTCGCCTTGATTTAGCATCGCTTAGTATACTGGAGACCCATCAGCAGGGAGCAATATTGAACTTATTGAATGACGTTTCTCATTTGACATAACATAGATTTAAAAAAGGTTGCTATGACTTAGGGAGTGGGGGAATACTGATGCGACTGGCTGATAAGGTCTATGCCAGTGCCGGTAAAACCAGCCAAGCATCTTGGATGTTTATATTGGCCAACCCAGCCAGTCAAAGATGCCGAGCATTCTTAATCCTATAAAGAACAATAGCACAACGAATATGTATCTCAGTTGCTTAGCTGGGAGCTTATGTGCGGTTATGGCACCGACCTGGACCATGCTGATACTGGTAACTGCTAATAGAAACCATGCTGGCAGATAAACATAGCCGATAGAATAGGCTGGTAGGTTAGTGACATTAAGACCATTTATAATGTAGCCGATAACACCACCAAGACTGGTAAATATAATTGCTGCTAGGGAGGTAGCAACCGCGTTGTGCATCTTAAACCCTAGCGCCAACATTAATATGGGAACCATTACTACGCCACCACCCACGCCGATAATACCGGTTAAGAGACCTACCGGTATAGCCCAAGCTACTAGGAGCCAGTAATTGTTCCTAGACTCTGACGCAATCTCTAAGGGTTTAGCGACAAGCAGCCTAACGCCAACAATAATGGATACAATTCCAAAGATTATCCGCAGCACTGTTTCAGGGAGATGGGTAGCTAAGGTGGCTCCACCGAAAGCAGCGATTGAGGCACAACCGCCCAAGATAAAGGCCACCTTCCACCGCACCGCCCCCTTTTTATTATGCCTCCAGGCGCCACTAGCAGCCGTCGGCAATATAACCAGTAAACTTGTACCGAAGGCTAGCTTTATAGCCATGTCCGCGGTCAGACCCATATCTAGGTATATCACATACTGAACCGGGGTCATGATAAAGGCACCGCCAATACCCAGAAGGCCACCAGCAAAGCCGGCAACTGTGCCAGTTGCCAGAAGGATGATAATATGAGCTATTGTCATCCCAGCTATTCTTTCTCTATCGTAGGGTGAGCACCCGGGTAAACATGTGTCTCCCTCGTTATCTATCTTATCACACTTTGCCTTGTCCTCGTCTCTAAAGCTATTATCAAGTGGTAGCCATCTCAAAGCTACCGCCACAGTCTTAATTGCCTTACTATCAATCAGAGACTCGGTTACCTTCTTTTGGGTTAATAGCACCCAGGGTTCTAACCCTGAGTGGTAAAATTGCGTATAAGGTTCCTTGTTGTTATAATATTTCTGGCAAATGGGGCTGTAGCTTAGTTGGGAGAGCGCCTCCCTTGCACGGAGGAGGTCAGGGGTTCGAGTCCCCTCAGCTCCACCAGGGGTATCAATAGGTAGAACTCCTCGGCAACTCCCTCGAGATTTGATTTGACCGGGGAGGATGGACGTTAAAGGTAGCTGATTTCGCGGTCAGGGAAGGTGGCCCTCGGGCGCGGCTATTTCGTGTTATCGCAAAGCGAGTTGGAGCAACCAGGCGTAGTCATCTCCACGTGGGAAGACCATAAAGCGGAGAGTAAATTTTGAGGGGGAGAAATGAATAAAAAAGGTTTTAGCAGCGAGGAACTATTAAGCCATGAGCCCTAAGGAGTTTCGCAGCCTCACTAGACGAGGCGAGTGGACAGAAGGCACTGGAATAGTCTGCCGTGGTTACCTACAGGCAAACCTGGCTGTCGTTCCCAAGGATTATGCTTTTGAGTTTTTTCTTTTTTGCCATCGCAACCCCCGACCCTGCCCGGTGATTGATGTCACTGAGCCTGGGGACCCTCATCCTAAGCTGGTGGCACCAGAGGCAGACTTACGTACTGACTTGCCTAGGTACCGTGTTTTCCAAGATGGTAAGGTTATTGCAGAGCCTACTGATGTCAAAAACTACTGGCGGGATGACCTTGTTGCCTTTGTGATAGGGTGTAGCTACGGTTTTGACTGGGCTCTACGAGATACCAAGATACGGTTTCGCTTCACTGGAGCCTACACTACTAATATACAGTGTGTTCCTGCGGGTCGTTTTCACGGGCCAATGCTTGTTAGCTGTCGGTTAATGAAAAGTAGCTATGATGCTGTCCGTGCTGCTCAGATATCGTCGCGACACTTGCTATCTCATGGGCCACCAGTTCATATTGGAGACCCTTCTCTCATTGGGATTAAAGCCCTGTGTTATCCTGATATCTTTGCTCCCGCGCCTGTTCCTCCCCAAGAGCCAGGCGAGATTGCCATGTATTGGGGCACTGGGATAACCCCACAGACAGTAGCCCTGGAAAGTAACATACCCTTTATGATTACCCACTACCCCGGTCATATGCTTGTAACTGACCGGATTGCTGAGGAGTTGGCTGTTCTGTGATTAGATAGGTGACAGGTTATGCACCTAACTAAAGTAAGGAATAGGAAAGGAGAAGGAAAAATGATTAAGGTAGCTTCCATACAGCTTTGGCACAACGATGATGATTCTAAGGAAGACAGAATAACCCATGCTGAACAATTAATTGATAGTGTTGCCGAATCGGACTTAATCCTCTTGCCTGAGATATGGAATATCGGTTGGTGGTCATTTGATATATACCGTGAAAGCAGTGAAACTCTTCAGGGTGAAACAGTCTCAAGGATAGCGGAAAAGGCAAAAGCGGTGAATGCTTACATTCTAGCCGGCAGCATCGTCGAGAGAAGGGGTGACTCCCTTTACAACACGGCGGTTCTTTTAGACCCCAAAGGGCAGATTGTTACCACCTACCGCAAGATGCACCTAGTGGGATTTATGGGGGCTAGGGAGGTAGAGTTAATGAACCGCGGAGAGGAGATTGTTACCGTTAAGACGGATTTAGGGGTTCTGGGTTTTGCCATATGCTATGACCTCCGTTTCCCAGAGCTCTTCCGCAAAATGGCGGTAAATCATGGTGTAGAGATATTCCTGCTGGTAACAGCCTGGCCTATAGTGAGGCTTGACAACTGGCGAGAGTTATGCCATGCCCGGGCTAACGAAAACCTGTGCTTCTTGGTCTCCTGTGATTCGGCTGGTATCAATCGTGGCAAGCAGTACCTGGGGCATAGCGCTATTGTTGACCCATGGGGAGTCTCTATTGCCAGCACTGGGCTTTACGAGAGTGTAGTCAAAGGTGAAATAGATACCACCGAGATTTACAAGATTAGAGAGTTTATCCCAGCTCTTAACGACAGGTTCCTCTCCGTATAGAAGAGAGGGGAAAGGAGGTAATAATGGTGCTTCAACTAACTATTGTGGGTGGTGGCAAGTTGGATTTTGAGGTTAAGAAGATGCTCAATGCGGGCTATACTGCTCGTGACCAAAGTCAGGTGCAAAAACATATTGACGAGCTGAGAAAAGAGGGGATTGCCGCACCTAAGTCAATTCCGACCTTCTATCCTAAAATAGCCGACAGGATTACCACCGCTGATAAGATAGAGGTTCTCGCTGACAATACAACCTCTGGTGAGGTAGAATTTGTCCTTCTTTTTGCCCAAGGTAAAGTCTATGTTGGCGTGGGGAGTGACCATACTGACCGGAAGCTGGAACAGCACAACATCCTGGCGGCCAAGCAGATGTGTGTTAATGTTATTTCAGCAGAGGTGTGGCGCTATGAAGAGGTGGCAGACCATTGGGATGACCTCATATTACGCTCCTGGGTGGAAAAGGACGGGCAACGACAATTATATCAGGAAGCCAGGTTGGGAACATGTATGAAGGTAGAGGAGCTTATCAACAAGGTAAAAGGGCAGGTTACTGGTGACCTGAGTGGGATGATTTTTTATGCCGGGACAATTCCTGCTATTGGTGGTGAAATATGCTTCAGCCGCCGTTTTGAAGCCGAACTGATTGATGAGCAGATGGGGAGGTCACTTAGCTGTGCTTATTCTGTTGAGCCTATAGTCTGGTTCAAAGGAGAGATGCAAATTGGTTAAGCTAAATTAACAAAGGGGGCATAAAATGGCTAAACCAGAAATGGAAATTCAAAATGTTGACCACATCCCGTGGCGACCAGTAGCTGGAGGGGGAGTAAGTGGCGCCGGAGCATATGAGAAAATATTAAGTATGGATCCGGAGACAGGAAATTACACTCGTCTACTTAAGGTGGAAGCAGGTGTAGAGACTACTGAGGTACTGAGTCACGATGTTTGGGAAGAAATATACATCATTGAGGGCAAGTATACTGATAAAGGGAAAAACATAACCATCACCTCGGGTATGTACGGTTGTCGGCCACCAGGCATGAAACATGGTCCATACAGCTTCCACGAAAAATCACTCATGCTTGAAATGAGATACCGTACGCCGTAGGTTGTTTTCCAAATCCTATATTTCTCAAGGCACTAATCAATCCATAGAAAGAAGTAAGCAATATCCCAACTAAGCGAATATAACCTACACTAAAGGCGATTACATCTACTGAGCTAAGGGACACCCTATAATCAAAATCTAGCTGCCTTCTCAGGCTTTAGAGTGTTATAAATATGAAACACCTCTATTGTTGAAGGGGCTTCGCCCGCTAAGGGGTGAGTGTAAGAGGATGCAAAAGCAGCCCGACCCACAGGGTAGAACTTCACCACACATGCCGATGAATTGTTAAGTCCTATTGCAAACGATAGAACAAATCTTAGGAGGCGTAATAGTAGCTGCACACACTGGGTTCCCTTCTTATTCTTGCAGTATTGACAAAAGTAAATCCACTACTTAAGATGCACATAATGGAGTGAACCCCTGAAACTTTGACACTTTAGGTTAGAGTAACTGGCAGGGTCAGAATACCCTATAATGAGGGATAGAAAGGAGCCTGCCATGAAGAAAAAAGAGTAAGATTTGCGATTGCGCCAGAATAAGGAGATGAGTTATGCACCCAGGTGAAAAGATGAGTGATTTTATCCGACGGCAAAGAGCTTATAGACAAGGGGGGGGATTGCCTCTTAAAGACCTCCGTGTCATTGATCTATCTACGGTAGTGGCAGCTCCTTTCGCGGCAACACTTCTAGGCGATTTTGGGGCTGAGGTCATTAAGATTGAGAACCCCACTCTCCCTGACGCCACTCACGCATGGGGAGTTCTCAAGGGAGGCATCCAGCCTTGGTGGTCGGTAGTAAGTCGTAACAAGCTTCCTGTAACTCTGAATCTGAGAGCCCCCGAAGGAGCAAAAATTTTTGCAGACTTAGTCTTGGAATCAGACGTTCTCATTGAAAACATGCGCCCCGGAGCCCTTGATAGGTTGGGTTTTACTGCTGAACGGCTCTTTGAACTCAATAAAGGCCTGATTATAGGCCGAATTACAGGTTATGGCCAAACGGGGCCATATGCGCCAAGACCAGGATTGGGTACTTTGGCAGAAGGACTTAGTGGTTATACCTACCTGAATGCTGAGCGAGGTGGTGCGTCTCTCAGTCCGCCCCTACCCTTGGCAGATATGATTGCCGGGCAGCACCTGGCTTTTGGAATCATGGTGGCACTACGAGGTGCAAAAAGAGGGGAATATGGTGGCCAGGAAATTGATGTGTCACTTTATGAACCCTTACTCGGGCTTCTTGGTGCCAATTTCCTTGACTACTGGCTAACTGGTGAAATTCCTCAGCCTTGGGGAAGCGAGTTGAGTTTCACTGCGCCTCGGAACAATTATCAGACCAAGGACGGCCGTTGGGTAACACTTTCTGCCTCTGCCCAGGTCCCCTTTGAGAGGCTAATGGATGCAATAGGCAAACCTGAATTAAAGACTGACCCCCGTTTCAAGACGAACGAGGCACGAATCAAAGAGGATAGTAGAGCAGAACTCAACCATCTAATTGCTGAATGGTTTTCAAAAATGGATTTGGATGAAGCTCTTAAGGCTTGTGCGAAATTGGAGGTAACGGCCGGGAAGATTGCCGATATGCGTGACATTGCCGAAGACCCGCATATACGAGAGAGAAAGACACTTGTTGATGTGCTTGACCCGGCAACAGGTGAGACTTTCAGGATACCCGATGTGCCTATAAGATTGCTGAACACGCCGGGTGAGATTAGTTTCCCCGGATTGCCTTTTGGCGCTGCCAACGAAGTTGTTTACCAAGACTTACTTGGCTATTCATCGGAGCAATTAGAGGAACTAAGAAATTCAAAAGTCTTATGAGACCAAACTCGGTTAAAAGACATAATAGAAGCCTAAATTATCAGTGTGTTCATCAAGTTTAGTGCGGCTTAGGGTAACCTCTCGGTGGAGAATCTTGTTCTGAAAAAGATTGATGTGCGGGTAGTTATGGAGAAGACTTATCAGAGAAGCCGAGATAATTTTAGGAGATAAAGGTTGATACGAAGTGAAAAGGACAAGGAATATGTTCACAGAAGAGATAGCTAAGTTTGTTGCAGAAATGTCATATGACCAGCTTCCTGCGGCGGCAATAAATGCGGGCAAGATGGCTATCCTTGACTGTTTGGGGGCTACTTTAGCAGGTTGCGAAGAAACTTCGGGTAAGATAATTAGCGAATACGTTAAGGGTGCCGGTAGACCCGAGGCCGGGGTTATTGGTGAAGGTTTCAGAACGTCTATTGACCAAGCTGCATGGGTTAATGGCACCAAGGCACATGCTCTAGACTACGATGACTATTTCGTTCCTAACCATTCAACGCCTTACCACCCAACAGCTGCGATTTTACCGGCAGTTTTAGCTGTTGCCGAGAAGTATCATTTGTCAGGCGAAGATGTTCTGCTAGCCTATATCACTGGTTTTGAGGTCGCGGCTAGGATTGCCATGGTATGTGCGAAGCAACAGTATGACCTAGGGTGGCACACAACTTCTACCCTAGGTAGCATTGGTGCTGCTGCTGCTATAGCTAAAATGCTAGAGCTCGATGAGGATAAAATAAGGATAGCCTTGGGTATTTCTGCTTCTCTATGCGGGGGACTAAGGAAAAATTTTGGCACTATGACAAAACCCCTTCATGCCGGGAACGCGGCCAGAAACGGTGTAGTTGCAACAGTACTAGCTCACAGTGGTTTCACAGCAGACGGAAGTATTTTAGATGGTCCATCGGGCTTTTGTGAGGTTCTAGGTGGTAGGGCAGGGCATGAAGTGGTGCAGATGAACCAACGAGTTGGAACAGAGTTCTACATTGTTTCTCCTGGTATAGCATTCAAGCCCTATCCATCTTGTGCTTACAGTCACTGGGCTATAAGTGCTGCCCTAGACCTAAAAAGAGAAGCTGGGATTGACCCTAACGATATAATTCAGATCGAGTGCCGGACTAGCTCTGGACTGCCCCGTGTTTTGATTCATTCGCATCCAAAAACAGGCTTGGAGGGGAAGTTCAGCCTGGAGTTCTGTGTAGCTATTGCTCTTATTGACGGCGAAGTATCTCTAAAACAATTTAGTGACGAAAAGGTGAGGGACCCAGCGGTGCAAGAGCTGATGAAAAAGATAAGATATGTTCATCCTCCTGAGATGGGGTCTGGACTTGTCGACCTAGGTGGTGAGGTAGTAGCTAGGCTTCAAAACGGTAACGCTTATTCACGTAAAGTAGATGTGGCCAAGGGTAACCCGAAAAATCCACTTAGTTGGGAGGAACTGACCAACAAATACAGGGATTGTGTTCGTCTATCGCTCTCTGCAGAAAATATGAATACATCCTTAAACCTAATATTGCATCTTGAGTCAATTAGTGACATAGCTGAGTTAATGGATATTTTCACCTTTAGCAGCGCACAACCGTAATGGAGTGTTAAACCACAGCCGCCTTCCTCGGTAGTTTCACCACCGGCTGAAGCTAAACCCAAGTTTCCCTTCCCTGAGTTCACCGTGAAAGGAAGCAAATAGACTGGAGTAATCCTTTTTCAGGTGGACTGAAGAATAGCCACTTTTTGAAAACAACCAACATTACCTTGTATCACGCCAGAAAATCCTGTATGATAATTGTGGGTCATGGTCAAGGTTGAAATTTATCGGGGATGGTGTAAGAAATGCGGCATCTGTATTGCCTTCTGCCCCCAACAAATTCTGGAAGCAGACAAAGCATCGTACCCCGTGGTAAAGGACATTGAAAAGTGCACTGGGTGCAGATGGTGCGAAATAAGATGTCCCGATTATGCGATAGTTGTGCACAGCGATGAGAAAAGTCACACGGAAACAGGTTCTTCTTCAGGGCAGTGAGGCCTGTGTAAAGGGTGCCCTCATGGCCGGTTGCCATTTCTTTGCCGGGTATCCTATCACTCCAGCCTCAGAAATCATGGAGGTTATGGCTCGGGAGCTTCCTAAGGCTGGAGGAGTCTTCATCCAAATGGAAGACGAGATAGGAAGTATGGGTGCGGTTATCGGTGCCTCCCTCGCCGGCGCGAAGAGCATGACAGCTACCAGTGGGCCAGGATTCTCACTGATGCAGGAGAATATCGGCTTTGCCATCATGACTGAGGTTCCCTGCGTTATCGTTGATGTGATGCGTGTCGGTCCGAGCCAGGGCCTCCCCACTCAGCCATCTCAGGGCGACGTCATGCAGGCCCGCTGGGGGACTCACGGCGATCACCCCACCATTGCCCTTGCCCCTTCCTCAGTTCATGAGTTCTTGGAGCTCACTGTGCAGGCCTTTAACCTCTCGGAAAGATACCGCACACCAGTAATCGTACTTGTAGATGAGGTAGTCGCCCACATGAGAGAAGGGGTGATAGTACCTGCTAAAGGGGACATAGAGGTTGAGGAAAGGTCCCAGCCAACAGTTCCGCCCGAGTGGTATATACCCTATGGGGACCCCGGCACCGGTGTTCCGCCCATGCCTGCGTTTGGAGAAGGATACCGCTACCACGTGACAGGTTTGTGTCATGATGTGCAGGGTTATCCAACTACCCGAAAGGATGAGGCAGAGTCTTTGATTTCGCGGCTCTTCTGGAAGATATCAAAGGATTTGCACCGCCTACAATGGTTGGACTCTTTTTACACTGAGGATGCCCTGATAACAGTAATAGCCTACGGCTTCGTTGCCCGTGCCGCACTGCCGGCAGTAAAGGAGGCTCGGGAAAAGGGCCTTAAGGTAGGACTCGTCAAGCTGAAGGTCCTCTGGCCCTTCATGAGCCAGACGGTAACCAAAGTCCTAGAAAAGTCTCAGAAAGTTCTGGTGCCAGAGCTGAATATTGGGCAGATTTCCCGTGAGGTGAAAAGGGTCAATCAAGGTAGATGTGAAGTGGTCACCATAAACAAAGTAGATGGCACATTGATAACCCCTCGGGAGATACTTAAGACACTTGAGGAGATACACCCGTGAAGGAAACGGCTGAACTTGTCCATAAATATCTCCGTTCCACCAAGAAGTTCCCGCACATTTGGTGTGCTGGCTGTGGGAATGGAATTTTCATGCAGGCCTTGATTAGAGCCATTGATCGGGTCGGGTACAGCAAGGACGAAGTAGTCCTTGTCTCCGGCATCGGCTGTTCTAGCCGACTACCCGTTTATGTTGACTTCAATACTGTGCATACTACCCATGGTAGGGCTCTTACCTTTGCTACCGGGATAAAGCTCGCCAAACCTCGCCTCAAGGTAATCACCATAATGGGTGACGGCGATGCCATAGCTATCGGAGGAAATCACCTCATCCACGCTGCTAGACGGAATGTGGAGATTGCGAGCTTCATCATTAACAATCAGATCTACGGGATGACCGGGGGGCAGTGCTCTCCCACCACTCCTCTGGGGGTAAAAACTACCTCCTGCCCCTATGGAAACCTCGAGCCCAACTTTGACATCTGCCGCGTGGTAGAAGCTGCTGGGGCAGCCTTTGTCGCCAGGTCCACTGTGTACCACACCCGACTTCTAGACCGGTTGATAGGTAAGGCCCTCAAGAAGAAGGGATTCGCTATGGTCGAAGTAGTCTCTCAGTGTGTGACCTACGGTGGGCGTTACCTAGGACTAGATTCCCCAGCCGAGATGATGAAGTGGCAGAAGGATAACTCCATACCGGTGGAAAAAGCGAGGGAACTTGGTGAGGCGGAGCTTGAAGGAAAGATAGTGACCGGCGTTCTGGTGGATAGGGAGAGGCCAACCTACCATGAAGAATAGAAGAAACTTCTCTCAGAATGACTCAAAGTACGAAATAAGGCTGGCTGGCTCTGGGGGGCAGGGTATGATTCTAGCTGGGATAATCCTGGCTGAGGCCGCAATCCTAGATGGCAGACATGCTGCACAGAGCCAGAGCTATGGCCCTGAGGCGAGGGGAGGCAACTCGGTCTCCGAGGTAATTCTGAGTGGTAGAGAGATTGATTATCCTCGGGCTTTAGAGTTGGACCTCCTCGTTGCTTTGACTCAAGAGGCCTGTGACCGGAATCTACCCGATTTGAAAACTGAAGGTCTGGTCGTTGTGGACTCAGACCTAGTACAAAGAGTCCTCTGGGGAAAGGTAGCCAGTCTCCCCTTCCGGCAAATAGCCCAGGGAGTGGGTGAGGGGAGAGCCATCAACATGGCGGCCCTTGGTGCGATAGTGTCTTTCTGTCCCAGCGTCTCTCGTAGTTCTTTAGCCAACGTCATGGGGAAAAGACTCCCTTCAGCCAAGTTGGCAGCGAATCTCATGGCCTTTGATGAAGCCCTAAAACTTGCCGACAATTTGAGAGGGAGCCTTAAGTCTGTAGAAAATAAAGAGGAGTCTGAAATCTAGATAAGCAGCCAAGAAATAAGGGAGATGAATCCACTCCCACCAGTCAATAACTAAAGCTAATCTTTGCCCGCTCAGTAGGCGGGCTACTAGGTTCGGGCAGTAGCTAGAAGACCAGAGACCGAAGGGTTATTGGAGGCTTTGCCTCTACAAATAGGAGGCTGACCCGCAACAAAAATAGGTTATGAGGAGAATCAACAGAGGAAAAGGGTCGGGTTAAAAACTTGCACTATACTTATTAGGAGAAGTCATAAATGCAAATGATAGACCCGCACATACATATAGATTCGCGTACACGTGAGGATTTAGCTTCAATGGCTACCGCCGGCATAACCGCAGTGGTAACCCTAACCTACTATCCCCACCTTCACTTACCTATAACCTCACAGACTTTATTGGACTACTTTGAGCGTGCTACCAAATTTGAGACCTGGAGGGGGAAGCAGGAGCTTATAGATGTGTATGTTGGTGTTGCCCTTAATCCGGTCAACATTCCTCCAGATTATGAAAGGGTCTTAGCAGCAATTCCCAAGTATATTGCTGAGGAAAGAGTAGTAGCTATAGGTGAGATTGGTCTTGAGCCAGGCTCGCAGACATGCCCTGACCTAACCCGTCAGAAAGAAATCCTTAGGGCGCAGCTGAAAATGGCTAAGGAGTATGGTATGCCAGTGGTCTTCCATACCCCGCACTTAGACAAGGAAACCTGGGTTGAGCAATACCTGGAGCTGATAGCGCAAGCGAAGGTGGAGCCTAGCAAAGTGGTAATAGACCATGCCGATGCTTCGGTAACGAAAAAGGTCTTTGATTTTGGTTGTAATGTCGGGATAACGGTGCAGCCTTGGAGAGGGCTGAGACCGCAGGATGCAGCTAAAATACTAAAGGATTGCGATTTGAACAGTGTATTGATTGACAGCGACTGTAATATTACCTTGCCCTCAGACCCACTATCTGTACCCAAGACTGCCTTGGAGATGAAAAGAGTTGGATTCAGTGAGGATGATATTAAGCAGGTAGTCTTTAAGAATCCGGTGCGAATCTTCAATCTAGCCTGATTCAATTTCACTGACCTGAGTGACTAATAGTCATCCCCGGACGCAGAAAATAGTGAGAAAGGAGTTTAAATATGCTCTTTCCCAAGG
>JAUVZE010000084.1 GCA_030602665.1 Dehalococcoidia bacterium | reverse complement strand
GGTTGCCGGTGCCATGAAAGACAAAGAGGGTAAACTCATCAAGAATTGGTAGAAAGGAGATATAGTCAGAAACAGAAAAGTGCGTATATCAAAGCTGTTCAGTAAAACATTAAGAGAAGTGCCCACCGAGGCGGAGACAGTTAGCCACCAGCTATTGCTGAGAGCCGGGATGATAAGTCAGGTAGCGGCTGGTGTTTATTCCTACCTGCCTCTAGGCTGGCGGGTATTTAGAAAGATAGAAAATATCATCCGTGACGAGATGGATAAAGCCGGCGGACAGGAGCTAAGGATGCCGGCCCTCCAGCCTCTGGAGCTGTGGCAGGAAAGCGGGCGAGACCTAGCTTTTGGTAAGGGACTTTTTACTCTCTCCGACCGCCGAGACCGCAAGCTAGCCCTTGGACCAACCCACGAAGAGGTCATCACCCAGATGGTTAGCCACAATGTGCAGAGCTACCGTGACCTGCCGCAGCTACTTTATCACATCCAGACTAAGTTCCGTGATGAGCCACGACCCAGAGGCGGGCTGATGCGGGTTCGTGAGTTTACCATGAAAGACCTCTATAGCTTTGATACCGACGAAGCCGGATTAGACCAGAGCTATAACAAGATGGTCCAGGCATACCACAATATCTATACTCGTTGTGGGCTCCCTACCCTAGTGGTTGAAGCTGATAGCGGTGCCATCGGTGGCAAGGACTCTCATGAATTTATGGTTATTGCCGAAAGTGGTGAGGACGAAATTATCTATTGCTCCAGTTGTCAGTATACCGCTAATGTGGTCAAGGCTCAGAGTATTAAAGAGAAGCTACCAGAGGAAATGCCACTGCCTCTGGAAGAAGTCAACACCCCAGACATTACCACTATTGAGGGACTATCAAATTTCCTGAAGGTGCCCCAAAATCATACCCTTAAGGTAGTGTTCTATGTCGCCGATGGTGAGTTTGTCATTGCGGTTATCCGAGGGGACATTGAGATAAACGAGGTGAAACTAAAAAACATCTTAAACTGCTATGAGCTCCGCATGGCCACTGAAACCGAGGTGATAGAAGCTGGCATAGTCGCTGGCTCAGCATCGCCGGTAGGCATAAGTGGTTTTAAGGTTGTAGCCGATGATTCCATAACCTCGGGGACAAACCTGGTTGCTGGAGCCAATAAACCCGATACCCACCTTAGAAACGTCAACTATCCCAGAGACTTCAAGGCTGACATCATGGCAGACATAGCCCTGGCGCGGGCTGGAGAAAGATGCCCCAGGTGTGGTAGCCAATTATCAGCTGCCCACGGGATTGAAGTCGGGCATGTCTTCAAGCTGGGCACCTTCCTCAGTGAAAAATTGGGTGCCTTCTTCACTAACGACGAGGGCATATCCCATCCGATTGTTATGGGGTGCTATGGCATAGGTCTGGGCAGATTGTTAGCTGCTGTCATAGAACAGAACCATGATGATAAGGGCATTATCTGGCCGCTAACTGTTGCTCCCTATCATATCCACCTTTGTTCGCTGTATGGGGAAGGCTCTAAGGTTTCAGAAGTTGCTGAAAAACTGTATTCTGAGCTTGAGGCAGAGGGTTTAGAGGTGCTTTTTGACGACCGTAAAGAGTCCCCCGGAGTAAAATTTAATGATGCTGACCTCTTGGGGATACCCATCCGGGTTACCGTTAGTCCTCGCACCCTTAAAAGTAACAGTGTAGAGATAAAGTGGCGCTCACGGAAAGAATCTGAGCTTGTGCCACTTGAGGGGATAGTAACCAGGCTCAAGGAGCTTATTACAGATTAATTATCTACCTCACCCCCTTAATCCCCCTCTCCTTTGAAGGAGAGGGGGAAGAATAATAATTGAAGGGGCTTCGCCCCTTCAAACTTCCCTTGAAGACCCCCAGGCTAATATCAGCTGCGGAGGGTAGCACCAAGCTCCTGAGATAGCTTACTCAGGATTTGCTGCTGAACCTTGTTGACCTCTCTTTCAGTCAGGGTGTGTGTTGGAGACTGATAGAAAATCCTATAGGCAAGAGATTTCTTGCCCGGTGGTACTTGTTCACCGGTATAGACATCAAATATGGTAACCTGACTTACCAGCGGGAAGCTCTTAATAAGAGCCTGAACTCGCTGATGGGTTACTTCAGTATCAACCACTAGAGCTATATCCCTGACTGTGGCTGGAAACCGAGGTATGGGCTGGAACTTTTTATGACCAAGGGTGAAAGGTAAAAGTGCTGTTACATTGATTTCAAATAGATAGACATTTTCTGAAAGGTCAAAAGCGGCTAAAACCTTAGGATGCACCTCACCAACAATGCCCAGTCTATTACCGGCGATAACTATAGCTGCCTGCTTATTTGGATGTAAACTTTCATCTTTACTCAGCTTAAAGCTGGCTTCCACACCTAACTGACCAAGCAAGCCCTCCATTACTCCCTTGGCATCAAAGAAATCTACTAATCCACTCTCACCTTGCCACCACTTTTCCAGTCTGGGACCACTTAGGATGCCACACAGCACCTCAGGCTCATCAGGTAAGTCCTTGGGTCGCGGTAGATATATCCTGCCCAGCTCAAAAAGTCTAATACTACCTTCTTCATGCTTTCTATTTGCCGTAAGGGCAGCTAAAAGGTTAGCTCGCAGGTTAGGGCGGAGATACTCCTGGTCTGCCGTCATCGGATTAGCCACCCGAAGGGGCACAGGCTCAAGGGGGTGGGGTTCAGAGAATAGCCGGTTTAACCTTTCCCAACTAGTTAGTGAATAGGTAATCACCTCCTGGAAGCCATAACCGGTGAGGAGATGCCTTACCTTCTGCTTAAGACTGATTACAGGCTCTGGGTTTTGTTTAGGTAGCGGCTCACTGAGCATAGTCATTGGAATCTTATCATAGCCAATAATACGGGCCACTTCCTCGACAAGGTCAACCGCCTGCTGTATATCACTTCGCCAGTAAGGAGCCGTAGCCCAAACCCCTGAAGCTGAATCTCCTGGCTTACAATCAAAGCCCGGGGAAGTTAAGGTATTTACTATCTGCCCAAGGCTGAACTCAACCCCCAGAACTCGCTTTACCTCACCTGTTGATAGCAAGATAGGTTTATGGTCTAGCTTGCCAGGGTAGACATCAACCACGCCTTTAGCCGCTTCACCCCCAGCTAGCTCTAAAATCAACTGGGTAGCCCGTTTAAGGGCCGGTAGAGCCAGCTCAGGACGAATGCCCCTCTCAAACCGTGAGCAAGCCTCACTAGGTAAATTGAGCACCCTACCGGTGTAATGGATGCTTGCCGGGTTAAAATTGGCGGCTTCCAGCAGTATTGAAGTGGTCTCCTCAGTTACCTCACTATCGGCGCCACCCATAACCCCAGCTACCGCCACCGCTCCCTCCTCATCAGCAATAACCAGTGTATCCGAGGAAAGAATCCGCTCCATCCCATCCAGAGTAACTATGGATTCCCCTTGAGCCGCCCGGCGGACGATAATCCTTCTGCCTCTAATTTGGTGATAGTCAAAAGCGTGGAGAGGCTGTCCATATTCCAGCATAACATAGTTGGTAATATCAACAATATTATTTATCGGGCGCATGCCACAAGCCAGCAACCGTTGTCGCAACCACTTTGGAGATTCAGCTATCTTTACCCCGGTGAGTAGGCTGGCGCAATACCTGGGGCACAGGTCGGGAGCCGCAATTTCTACTGAGACCTGCTCATCTATGGGAGATGCTGTTTCCCTATAGGTAATTTCGGGAAGATGCAAACTCTGTCCAGTGAGGGCGGCAATCTCTCTGGCTATACCAATTATAGATAAACAATCAGGGCGGTTGGGCGTTACCTCTAGGTCAAAAATAGTATCACCTAGGTAATCGGCTAGCGGGGTGCCCACCGGAGCTTCGGCTGGCAAGACCATAATCCCTTCATGAATATCAGATATGCCCAGCTCTTTCTCTGAGCAAACCATGCCGCTGGAGGTAATGCCACGAATTTTAGCTGGTTTCAGGCGGGATAACTTCCCACTATGCCCATCTATAAGCTCGGCGCCAACATGGGCGAAGGCTATCTTATCACCAACTCTGAGATTGGGTGCGCCGCAAACAACAGTCTGTTGCTCGGTGCCTAAATCAACGGTAGGTAAACTAAGGCGGTCGGCATCGGGATGGGGGTTAACCACCACTATTTGACCAACAACAATATTCCCCCAATCACCGCCAATAGTCTGTTTCCCCTTGACCTCAATACCCGCCATAGTCAGCCGGTTAGCCAAATCAGCCAGGGGCAAGTTAATATTTATATACTCCTGAAGCCACTTTAGTGAAACCTTCATTTTTAAAACTGCCTTAAGAATCTAAGGTCACTACTATAAAAAAGCCTTATATCGTCAATCCCATAACGAAGCATAGGCAGACGGTCAATGCCGATGCCGAAAGCAAAACTGGTATAAACGTCCGGGTTAATACCCCCGCGCTCAAGCACTTGTGGATGGGTCATTCCCGCTCCCAGTATCTCAATCCAGCCGGTATTACCACACAGGCGGCAACCGCTACCATTACAGACCTGGCACTCAATAGCCATCTCAACCCCGGGCTCAACAAAGGGAAAGTAATCACAGCGGAAGCGCACCTTCCTGTCCTCCCCAAAGAAACGGCGGGCAAACTCGTAAAGTGTCCCCTTAAGGTCAGCCATGGTGATACCCTTATCTACGGCTAGCCCATCAATCTGATGGAACATAGGAGTATGGGTGGCATCACTAGCCTCATAGCGATAAACCTTGCCTGGCTCGATTACTCTTATCGGGGGTTCCATGGTCTCAATAGTCCTAGCCGTTACCGAAGTAGTGTGGGTGCGGAGTAGCATTGGTCTCTCACTGCTATCCGTCTGATAATCAACCCAGGATGTTGACATGGTATCACGAGCTGGGTGCTCCTGGGGGATATTCAATGCCTCAAAGTTGTAGTAGTCCCACTCTACCTCAGGACCCTCCACTACCTGAAAGCCCATAGAGATAAATATGTCACATATCTCATGAAGTGTTTGTGTAATCGGATGCAAACGACCTGTCAGGAGAGGGTGACCAGGTAGGGTAATATCAATGTGCTCTTCCTTAG
>JAUVZE010000026.1 GCA_030602665.1 Dehalococcoidia bacterium | reverse complement strand
GAGCTGCGGGTATTGCCATCAAACACCTGAAAAATAGTCATGGTAATACCACCAGTGATAATAGCAGTAACAGCGATGGCCATTATCACCTCAATCATCGTAAAACCCCTCTGGTTGGTATTTATTAACCCTAACCTGCGAAACATCATCGGTCCACCTTATAGTCCTCTAATGTGATTATCTCTTTGCCATTATGCTTAATGACCAGCTCTATCCGCTGAAGCCCAACGTCACTATCTACCGGTAGATTATTCTGACTATCCCAGGGAACACCTATTACTTCATCTTCAAGATGAATATACTGACCGGTACGGTCCTCACTCCAGATAGTGTAACTGTCAGGGATCCCGGTAATTTTGTCGTAGGTTACTTCACCCCCGGTAGGGGGAGGACCAGGATCATAAATATCTGCGTCTTTGTAATCCTGGTTCTTAACATACTCCATCTGGCTTCGGGCCAGGCTTTCAGCAGTGGCTCGCTCATCAGCAATAGCGAGAGCCATGGAAGCAGTCGCCAAACCGCTGAGGAGAGCAACGCCAATTATGCCCAGCAGCAGCAGAGCTATTACCACCTCAATTAGGCTAAAACCCTTTTCATTCTTTTTCAAAACCCACCCCCTAGAACTCTACCTGACCGTAGATACCATACATAGCACTGAACAGAGCTACGGCAACAAAACCAACTATTACACCGATAATCACTATCATAGCTGGCTGAATTAGTCCAACAGCGGCACTAGTTCTATCATCAGACTCGGTCTCATAGCTCTGAGCTACTGTGGCCAGTGTGTTGTCAAGGTTACCTGTTTCCTCACCAACTCCAACCATCTGCACCATCAAGGGGAGGAAGAGCTTCCTCTGTGCCATTGGTCGGGCGAGACCTTCGCCTCTAATCAACGCCCACTGAACCTCAGTCAGCACCTCAACTATAGCCTTGTTATTAGTGCCGTGGATAGCCATCGCCATGACCTCCGGTAAAGGTAAACCAACCTTGAATAGCAATGCTATGGTTCGGCAACAACGGGAAAGCTCGTTAAGGAGAAAAATACGTCCAAGTACAGGTAAACTGAAGGATAGCTTATCCCACTGGTATTTTCCGGCCGGAGTCTTGATGTAAACAAAGCCTAAAACAGCTACCACTGCTATTACTGCCATGAGATAAAGCCCGTAACTGTTAAGCCAATCAGTAAGCCCAATGAGTAGCCTGGTTGCTAATGGCAGGTCAGCTCCAAAGGCAGTGAACAGGCTGACAAAAGTGGGCAAAACAAAGGTAACCAATATGCCTATCACTAGAATAGCGACAATAACCACCATAATGGGATAGGTCAGAGCCTTTTTAATCTTATTTTCCGTAGTGACTCTCCTCTCCATATAATCAGCCATTTGCCGCAACACTATTTCCAGATTACCACCTTGCTCACCAGCGGCTATCGCCCGGTGGTAGATTGCGGAGAAAGCCCGCGGGTGTCTACTTAGGGCCACTGAAAGTGATGTGCCGCCGCGAATGTCACTGGCTACATCACCAATTATTTTCTTTAGCGTGCGATTAGTTACCTGGCTCTGTAATAGCTCTAGCGAGGTAACAATGTCGGTGCCAGACTCAAGGAGTAAGGCTAACTGGCGGGAAAACATTATTATTTCCCTCAGCTTTATCTGGGAAAAGGCGGCAGCCAGCTTTGCCGTATTGAAAAAAGGAACAACCTGCTTGAGGCTAACCACCTGGTAGCCACCATAGCTCAATAGATTGGTGGCTGCTTCTTCACCAGTAGCTGAAAGCTTACCTTTAACCAATCTTCTATCTTCACTATAGGCTACATAAGCGTATTCCATTTTAGCCTCCCGGCCATTAGACTGGAGAGTAGGTAACCCGCAACACTTCTGAGGGGGTAGTAATACCTTCTTTTACTTTACGCATACCATCATTCATCATAGATATCATACCCTCTTTTAGGGCTTGGGCTCGAATATCACTGGAGTTAGCGTTGTGAGTCATCATCATCCTTATCCCATCGCTCATAGCTAAAATCTCAAAGATTCCTAGCCGACCCCGGTAACCAGTATAGCTGCACGCCTTGCAGCCGGTGCCATACAGGAATTCAGCTCTCTTCTCCCCCATTTCCTGTTCATATGCCATTTGTTCCATCAGGGGGGCCTCAATAAGGTGAGAGCAATCAGGGCAAACGCGACGCACCATCCGCTGAGCTATAATACTGATGACTGCTGAAGCTATCAAGAAGGGCTCTACCTTCAGGTCAAGAAGACGGAATAGGACACCGGTGGCATCGTTGGCATGAATGGAAGATAGCATCAGATGCCCGGTTAAAGCTGCCTGAATAGCTATATTGGCTGTTTCGGTATCGCGTATCTCGCCCACCATTATCACATCAGGGTCAAGGCGGAGTATGGACCTCAAGCCACTGGCAAAGGTAATACCAGCTTGAGGATTGACCTGTATCTGATTAATATCCTTAAACCGATACTCGGCCGGGTCTTCAATAGTAATGATGTTTTTCTCCACCATATCAAGGGAATTGATTGAGGCATATAGAGTGGTAGTTTTGCCGGCTCCGGTAGGACCGCTAATCAGAATCATGCCATAGGGAACCTTGAGCGCAGCTTCATACTTGGCCAGACTCTCAGTTAGGAGACCAAGCTCAGATAATTCTATAAGCGCCAGTGCCTTATCCAGGAGGCGCAATACTGACATCTCACCGTGGACGGTAGGGGCAGTAGCCACTCGAACATCTATCTGTCGCCCTTTAGCCTCCGTAGAGAATTGGCCATCCTGGGCACGATGATGGTCAGCAATATTCATGTCAGCCAGGATTTTAATCCGGGAGATAAGAGCCGGATGTATATTCAAAGGTAGGGATATCATGTCCTGGAGAGTGCCATCAATACGGTAGCGTACTCTTAACCTGCTCTCATCTGGTTCAAGGTGTATATCTGAAGACCGGGCTTTAACTGCCTCATCAATAATAAGGTTAAGAGCCTTAACTAGCGGGGCATCAACCGCCGTATCAATGATAAATTTCTCATCAGTTGGCTCACTAGGCATAGAGATGCCGGAAATCTGCTTTTCAATCTCACCATAGCCTTTATAATTGAAGTCAATGGCATCCTTGACCTCTTTGGAACTGGCGGCTATAGGCTTAATCCTCATTTGGCTCTGGGCAGAGAAAGCCTCCAAGGCAAAGATATCAGTTGGGTCTGCCATGGCTACCTGTAGTGTTTTACCAGACACAGTCAGGGGTACGGCAGTATATCTTCTGGCCATTACCTCAGGGATGAGTTGCAGTGCCTCCGGCTGAGGCGAAAGCTTCAGCGCCTTGCCAATTGGAACCTCTGCTTTGTCTGGTTTAGTTGGCTTCTCAGGCTGGACCGGCTTTGGGGCAGTCTCAAGGAATTCAGAAAATGGTTTTTCGCTTAGCTCAAAGACTTTTATCCGCTGATGTTGGGCAAACTGTTTAGCTTCAGGGCTGAGCCTTGGTGATACCACGATAGCTTTATGGTCAATACCGACGTCGTAGCCTTTGGTATCAAATAAGGTTACCTGCCTTAGACCTACCTCCTCCTCACCACTTATAATATCTATTCCCAGGCTATACCCAATCTGCCCATCGTCACTATAAGCTACTATATCAAAAGTATATTCAACCCCTGACCTACCTCGAACCTTAACTTTTTCCTCAACTCTATAGCCAAGATTGCCCAAAGATTCCAGCAATTGAGACTTCGTCTTAAACTTGAAGAGTTCAGGTGGCTTAATCGGTTGTGGGGGCTTTAAGGCTAATAATATCTCCATTCGTTCCTCGTCAAAGATCTTTATTCGCTGCTTTTCGACAAACTCTCTGGCTTCTTGGCTAAGTCTGACCAAAGCAATAAGAGCTCGGTCATAAATCCCGGTATCGTAGGCTTTATTAGCCAAGCTAAAAACGGTGGTCAATTCTGCTTCCCTATCATCGTCCTTGATGACGTCAATAGCAATAGTATAGATAATAAGACCGTCATCCTTTTCCGCCAGCATATCAAGGGTATGCTCAACCCCTGATTTCCCACGGAGTTTAACCCTCTCGGTTACTTCATACCCCTGATTTTTCAGATATTCAATAACCTGAGCTTTTAATTCCAACTTAGGCTCCAGTTGTTGCACTTTACCTTCCGGCATCTATTTCTCCCGTTTCCTTCAGCCAGGTAAGTCCAGTTTGCCAATTTATCAAAGTCAAGAATACTATCCACACTTCAGACCGTCTCCTCACCAGGTTCTCTATGCTTACATCTTATTATTACTTGTTAATTTTAGGCTACTAGAATTTATTGCCCATAAACTTACCGTTAAAATCTCAAGGTTTTTCCTCCGCTGAAATCCAACCGTGGCGTATAGCCAGCACGGCAGCATGGGCTCGGTCATTCGCATTTAACTTACGAAGAATGGAGCTGACATGATTCTTGATGGTTTGTTCGCTGATTTCTAGGATACGGGCAATCTGCTTATTGGAGTTACCATCGGCAATATAGTTCAGAATCTGTGTCTCTCTGTGGGTAAGGGGGGCAGTTATCGTTTCCATAGTTTTCCCCATTGATACTATGTCCTGAAATTGCCTTAATACATGTTCAGCCACCTTGGGTCTAGCCAGAAGACTGTCATTTATGGGGTATTCACCGCGGCAGGATTGTCTTATCGTGCTATTCAGCTCTTCGGCAGTAGTATTCTTGTTTAAGTAGGCTACAGCTCCGGTCTTAATAACCTCAAAAAGCTCCCCATTATCAAGATTGGGGCTTAGCATTATTAATCTAATACTTGGGTAGCGTCGTAGAATTCTTCTGCCCAGTTCCAGCCCACTAAGGCAGGGAAAGTCAATATCTAGTAGTAGCACATGAGGACAGTCCGTCTCAATTATCCCTATCGGGTCATCGTTCGGGTCGCACTCCAGTATTGTGAAGTCAGGTTGTTGAGATAGTGCCTGGCGCACACCAACCCTGAAAAACGCCTGCTTATCAACTATCATTACTGTAATCTTATCCACCCAAATACCCCCGGTTAAACTTTACGCCTTATTATCGTCTAATAGCTTATTATTAATCTCTAGCGCCTAGTTTGTCAAAGAAGGCCTTCTCCCTCATTACTTTGGTATCTTCACTCCCCTCTAAAAGAAAACTGGCAATATCTGCCCGACGGAATCTGCGGTCACCCCGGGAACCAATACGATATGACTTTAGTGTTCCCTGATTACTCCACCGCCTTACCGTGTTGATATGCACGTTAAGAAGTTGAGCTACCTCACTTATGGTTAGCATACTGTCTATGTCTCTATAATTTGCCATATCTACTTTCTGGTTTAAACTACCTTAAACTTATGTATTACTACTAAACTTAACTCTTGCTACTATAACTTATCTTACTTGACAACACAATCACCCAAATGGGCTAGTTGGGGTAGTAAAAAGTACCTAGGAAAAAAGTACTGGTAATAAGGTGAGATAAGTTCTCAGTTGATTATCTCCTAGGGAAACCTTTAAGCCGTTTTGTGGAGAAAAATAGTCCTCACAAGGGGTTAGAGAAACAAATCATCGGTGTAATTGACAGGGCTTTTAGCTATCTTTATACTAGTGAAAAATGTTGCTCATAGGAAGCTAGTATAGTTATACCCTATAATAATCCTATGGCAATTATAGTGGGAGACTGAGCACATGAGTGATAAAGCCGAGGCAAAGAGGAAACTCAGGGAGGCTGAGGAGAGGATAAAAGGGGAACTTAAGGAAGTTGAGGAGAGCGTGAGGAGGGAGGCTAAAGAAGCCAGGGAGAGGGCCAAGAGGGAAGCGGAAGAGACCAAGGAGAGAGCCAAGAGGGAGGCTGAAGAGGCTAAGAAGGCCAAGGAAGCTGAAGAAAGGGTCAGGAAGGAAGCGGAGTGGGTAGCCAGGGAGAGAGCCAAGAAGGAAGCGGAAGAGGCTAGAGAGAGGGCGAAGAGAGAGGCTGAGGAGGCCAAGAAAGCCAGGGAAGCTGAGGCCAGAGCGAAGAAAGAAGCTGAGCTAGCCGCTAGGGAGAGGGCTAAGAGGGAAGCGGAAGAGGCCAAGGAAAGAGACAAAAGGGAGGCTGAAGAGGCTAAGGAGAGAGCTAAAAGAGAAGTGGAAGAGGCTAAGAAGGCCAAGGAAGCTGAGGCCAGAGCAAAGAAAGAAGCTGAGCTAGCCGCTAGGGAGAGAGCTAAAAGAGAAGCGGGAGAGGCTAAGAAAGCCAGGGAAGCTGAAGAGAGGGTCAGGAGGGAAGCGGAGTGGGCAGCTAGTGTGAGAGGCAAGAGGGAAGCTGAAGAGGCCAAGGAGAGAGCCAAGAGGGAGGCTGAGGAGGCCAAGAAAGCTAGGGAAGCTGAGGCCAGAGCAAAGAAAGAAGTCGAGCTAGCCGCTAAGGAGAGGGCCAAAAGGGAAGCTGAAGAGGCCAAGGAGAGGGCGAAGAGGGGAGCGGAAGAGGTAAGTGCTGAGCTTTATGAGGGAAGGGTGGAACTGGTAATATCGTCACCAGTAGATTTAGGCCAGATGAAGAAATTAGAAGAAGCTTTGCGCCATGTTCAAGACCTACGGCTGCTATTGATTGGTGGTTCACTAGATGAAGGCATCAAGATTGTAGTATCGGCTGGGAAACCAATCCCTCTGGTTAGTATCCTAAGAGAAATGCCACCCGTAGCACAGGTGGTTAAGAAGGGCAAGGAAATTCAGGTTAGCCTAAAAGCAAACCTATAATTCATTGATTTGTATTATTCCCTATCTCTATTTCATCATCGGTTGAATGAAATCGCAACTAGATATGAACCGTCTTATTATTCTTTGATTCTTCTTAGCACCCAGAAGCCAATGATGCCAACTAGCAGTGCCCCAAGCCCTATCCACAGGTATAGAGTCCAACTGGGTGTTACTTCCCGGGAATGATCAGCATAAAATAACACCGGGATTGTCCACTTACCCTCATTGGAGGCATTATCTACTGCCCTTACCCTCCAGTAGTAGGGGGCATCCATCCCGGTCGGCTTTAGCGCCTCTCCCTTGGTAATGGTGTATTCCGATTGGGTCAGGCCTTCCCTCTCCAGCACTATTGTGGTGAAGTCGGCATCAGTCCCAATCTGCAGGGTGTAGGTTATACCACTGGGGTCAGCAACATCCTCCCAATCAAAGTGTGTCTCTACCTCTACTGTGGCAGCCACTTCTGGTAGCAGGGGCACCGGTATTGGTGGTGCGTCTGATTCCATGGTAAAGGTGGCTGTTAAGGTATTGGTGCCATCAGTGACGGTTATCATATGGTCTCCAGCAACGCTGGGTGGGGTGAAAAAGGTGGCTGAGAATTTCCCCTTACTATTAGTGGTGGCTGTCTCAACCTTAATATCATCATAGGTGATAGTAACCTGGCTACTGGCAATGAACCCAGTGCCATGGAGCGTTAGCTCCATGCCGACATGCCCGGGCGAAGTCTGGCTGGTAGGTGGGCTTAGACTAATGCCGGTCAAAATAGTCAACTCTGCCTCAGCCGAATTGAAGAGGCTATCACTGGCTCTTATTCTACTGGTGTCACTGACAGCGTAGTAAGGTACGAGGAAGCTACCAGCGAAGCTACCTTTGCCGTTAGTCTGTAGAAATAGCGGCATAGTCGAAACCCTAGAGCCATCAACGGTGATAGTTATCTGTTCCCTGTCCTCAAACCCGGTGCCGCTAACCTTTATCACCTCACCGGCCGCCCCTGAGGTTGGGTCTATGGTTATTTTTGGCTTCACGTTGAACTCAGCCTCAGGTTCATTACCAGATTCATCGGTGACGGTTATGGTATGGGTATCAACAGTACTTTCCGGGATGATAATAGTGCAGGTAAATTTACCATCCTCATCGGTTTCTTTATCTCCACTGGCTATGTCAACAACATCACCATCATATTCAATAGTAATTTCTTGACTGGTACCGAATCTCTCACCACTGATGTCAACTGCAGTACCTACCTGACCCACTTCAGGGTGTATCTCAATCCCACCACCAATTACAGTAAATTCAGCTACGGCTATTATGCTGGTGCTGTTATGGTAGGTAGCATAAACATAGTAGTCACCACCATGCACATCTTCCTCATCTTCGCCATCGGTGAGTTTACCAGGCACCTTGAAAGTGGTGGCGAACTCACCATCGGCGTTGGTCCACTTTCTTCCCGTACTTTCATAGGCAGTAACCTCAGTGTCAATATCATCGCCATCATCAGCTTTATCACTGGAGAAATATATACGACATGTGGTAGAAGCTTCAAAACCGTCCCCCTTGATCTCAATCTTGTCGCCGATTTTACCCTCTTTTGGCGAGAGATCAATATCTTCACCGCTGGCATGGGCTGGGATGGCGGGGAATATTGCCAGCAAGGGTATGATAGTGCTTAATACCAGGATATGGAGAATCCTACGGTATCTCATTGGTTCCTTCTTCATCAGGTTGTTCACGCCTTTGTTCTGTTCAAGCCAACGTATGTTTTTAATAACTGGCGTAATAATAATCTATAGTCAACACCGCGTCAATGTCAAACACGATTCGGATAAGGTTTAGGGTATGGATAAGCCATATTTTCTGCAGCATTAGCGGCTTGACAGTAAGTGTGTAGCTCAGCTTATAATAGGCTGACTTTAATAGGAATCTACCAACTGTTTAGAGCGTTCTCTAGGTAACTGTTAAGAAAACCAATCGTTAAGTTTGATCCCGAAGCTAATTTATATAATCTTCCCAGTCAACCCTTGGTAAGCAGTTGGCCAACGGAAAGGAGGGTATCTTGGAGTATTTCTTGAATGACCTACAAAAGACGGTCAAGGGAATGGCGAGAACTATTGCCGAGGAAAAAATACTGCCGGTGCGGGCAGAGCTTGATGAGACTGAAGAGTTCCCCTGGGCTATAATGAAATACCTTGCCGATACTGACCTGTTCGGAGTTTTTCTTCCTGAAGAATATGGGGGTTTAGGTGGCGGTTGTCTTGAACTATGTTTAGTTGTTGAGGAGCTAAGCCGGGTGTGTGCCGGAGTAGCTACCAGCTATGCTGTTAATTCACTGGGAAGCTTCACGCTGCTGGAGTATGGGACTGAAGAGCAGAAGCAGAAATACCTACTAGACATTGCCTCCGGGAAGAGACTAGCTGCCTTTGCTGTAACTGAGGCAGAAGCTGGTAGCGATATTGGTGGCATAAAGACAACTGCCAGCCGAGAAAGGGGGGGCTATGTAATTAACGGGACTAAGCAGTTTATTACCAACGGTGGGGAGGCTGAGATATACACCATTATTGCTCTGACTGACAAAGCAAGAGGCGCCCGCGGCGCCAGCGCTTTCCTGGTGGAGAAGGGTACCCCCGGCTTCTCTTTTGGCAGAAAAGAGAAAAAAATGGGCATTCGCACTTCGGCAACAAGGGAACTGGTTTTTGAAGATTGTTTCGTTCCTGCGGAGAATATTATTGGCCGGGAGGGAATGGGATTCATTATGACGATTAGACTCTTTGACCTCTCACGTCCGGGGATAGGGGCTCAAGCAGTTGGGCTGGCTCAGGGGGCTCTGGAAGCAGCCGTGGACTATGCCAAGAAGCGTATCCAATTTGGCCACCCCATTATTTCATTTCAGGCAGTTCAGCACATGCTAGCCAACATGGCCACCGATGTGGAAGCCGCCAGAGCACTGGTTTATGCAACCGCCAGGACTGTTGATAGCGGGGCAAAGAACGTCAGCTTGGAATCAGCCATGTCTAAGGTTTTTGCCTCAGACGTGGCGATGAGAGTCACCACTGATGCCGTACAGATTTTGGGGGGTGTCGGCTACATGCGTGATTATCCGGTTGAGAAGATGATGAGAGATGCCAAAATCACGCAGATATATGAAGGTACTAACCAGGTTCTGAGAAATGTCATCGCCTCTGAACTGCGCAAGAAAAGAGTATTTTAGTAAATTATGTCTACTGCTCATGAACCAATCGCTTCTATTTCTCAGTTAGCTAATTATGTCGGTGCCCCTTCCAGTTAGTGACCACGCTAATAGAGAAGCTGAAGAGTGAATAATCTAGTCCGAGTTCGTTCAAGGAGTGACATTGCCTTAAGATGTTCGGCAGTATTACAAATTTTTGCTCGGGTATTCTTAGTAAATAAATAAGGAGGTTACTAATTATGGAAAGCCAGTTGGAGCTTTTAGATGAGATTAGGAAGTACACG
The DNA here is from genome assembly GCA_030602665.1 of Dehalococcoidia bacterium. GTDB lineage: Bacteria > Chloroflexota > Dehalococcoidia > Dehalococcoidales > JAUVZE01 > JAUVZE01. Next base: position 176 of record JAUVZE010000026.1, on the reverse strand, counting down.
ACTGACTTTAAACAAGAACTGCCAGGGGTGATGGCTGCCCATACTGCTTTCAGTGACGAGGTATATAAGGACGGGGCACTTAGCCACAAGGTCAAACGGTTAATGGCTCTGGCAGTAGCGCTCCGGGCTGGGTGCACCGCATGTATTATATATCAAACTAGGATGGCGGTGGAGGC
>JAUVZE010000027.1 GCA_030602665.1 Dehalococcoidia bacterium | reverse complement strand
CTATGTATAAACCGCTACCACCACCGCCTCTTTAGGATTGTGCTCATCAAATAGTATCACGGCTACCTTCCTGCCCGCAGTCATCTCAGCCGCCGGCAGGTTTCGGGCTACAGCAACGTCTTCCAGGTAGACCTTGTAGCTACCGGCAAACTGAACAGTAGCTGTATAGGTACTCGAGTTGAAATTTTTTAGCACTCCTTTCTTCATCCTCATCTCTGGTTACGCCTCCTTTATAATTTATACTGCCCCCAGCGATAATCGGTTTTCATATTCTCCGCGGCGAGGTTCATAAACTAGGGTTATCCCCAGCACCCTCCTCTTCTCTGCCTCCAGCCCAGCCCGATTATCGGTTATATCAACTACATCATATAGCTGCTGCCCGCAATTAACCGGGATTCGGAACATGCCGCTGGCTGATTCTATTTCGGCTTCTCTTAAGTAAGCTTCTCCCCGAGCCTGGGCTTTGGCTACAGTGTCTATATTCTTGTCCTCAAGTTGCCTTAGTCGGTCATAGAGCGTATCTATTTCATCCCAGGCAAAGGAGTCAACCACTATCGGTTCCTCACTTACTGGGTCATATCCCTCAACCTGAACTCGGCTGATGGCCATGGCTTCCCGTCTATACCTGCCCGCAAATATCGGGTGGGCCGAGCCATAGGAGTAGACCGAATTATCCGTATCCAGTGGATTTATGAGATAGCCTTGGTTGCCCTCAATAAACAGGACATCAGGGACAAAGGATAATAGCTTGCTGATAACTATTTCCCCCTGGTTATTGGGATTGATGGTAAAATCGGGGTAGAAACTGGTGATGACTGATGACTGGGATTTAACCTCAAGCTTTAGGCCGACACGGGAAAGAACAAACTCAAGGAGTTGCTTAACATTCATCTCGGTGGAGTCTTTATTCCATCGGAACTGGTGTCTGGCTCTCCAGTTTTGAATTAGGCTCCAGCCATCAGAGCAATATAGAATAAAACTGGCTTTACCGGCGGAACTGGTATGTTCATAGGCATCAAGGATAAAGGTTTGTCCTGGGCTGACCTCATTACCGGCCGTGGTCAGGTAACCCGGGCTGAACTCAAGCTGACAGCCGATGTTCAGAACCGACAGTTCCCCTTGCCCGGGTGAAGCATACTGTCCCTCATCATTTCTTAGCTCAACTATTAATCTACCTAATGTCTCACTAGTCTCTTGTTTAAGGGATAGTACGTCGGCAGTTAAGGTGATGGTCTGCTCTGCCTTGCTGGTTCGCCATACCCCGCCAGGATTTGACAGCCAGCAGTAGTCACCATGATGAGCTATGGCTAGGCCGTATTCCGAGGATAGATTAAACGGCACCGGCTCATGCCACAGGTTATCAATGAATTTAGCCTCAGGAATGGAATGAGACCAGAAAGGGCGATTATATGATTCAGTACCGGTGAACTTCTCCACATAGAAGGCGCGGTAGACATCTGGTTTATCCAAAGAGGCTCTATGGTATTCAAAATGACCATCTGATGGGGCTGAGGAAATAGGCTTTAGGGCTTACCAGGTGCCAGCAGCCACCTCACCGCCATCACCATAAACCAGTGACCATAGCTTATAGTTGTCGTCGGTGTCTTTGCCGGTAACGATGAGGTTCCAGTCGCCATCATAGACGGTAGCCACGCCGGATAAATCACCGGTTGACTTGTCCCAAGAAGCAGCGTTGCCCCAGCTACCATTGATACGCTTCATGACATACAATGTAGCCTGGTCGGCAAAGAAAAGAGCGATGTCCCCATTAGGCTTATAAGCGGCGGCGATACCATAGATGGCGGTGGTTGGGCTATAGCCCAGGAGCTCAGGGCTACCCCAGTTGACGCCGTAGTCGGTACTCTTTAGCTGATAAATCTTGCGGTCACTCTTAATCCAGAAGATAGAGACCTCAGCCCCTGAAGAGCAGCAGGCCACAATAACGGCATTATACTGGTTAGTATAGACCCACTGGCTGAAATCAGAATCCGGGTTGGGGTTAGCTACCCTCTGCCGGTAGAGCTTTCTGGAATCGGCGGGTGGGGTTATCCTGACCCTGATGAGAGAGCCATCGCCGGGCATGGTCACGGCGTGAAAGTAGTCATCCTCCGAGCCATTATAGAACCTTGTCCAGTCGTATCTTACTACCCCAGCAATCTTATTCTTGGCTTCCAGCTTAACATAGGGGGTTCTCGTCGCCTCTTTCTGGGTAGCCAGTAGCGTCTCCGATAGGCTTCGCATCTCTTTACTCCACTCAGTTATTTTTATTGGTCTTCCCCTGGTTAGGGATATACTCCTTGCCCCAGAACAGGTGACCGGCAATGTAGCCAAAGGCAAAGACCAAAAGAAACCAGAAGATTAGCTCCCAGAGCCAGTGCCCCAGCAGAGCGCCGACGGCAACAAGACCGATAATCCAGAGACCCTCAAACTTATGCCAGGTGTCGCGCAGGATATAGGTCCACGGTCGGCCGCCTATTCTGGACCATAGGGCTTTATAGATACTTATCGCCATTACCTCCCCCAGGGTTGATTTTTACTTTGCTTAAGGCCCATAGTCAGTTGATTTGGACACCGGAGGAATGTAGGGTTTATACAGGGAGCGGATTCTGACCCGGTTTCTCCTCCCCAGCCTCTTTAGCTCGCTCCTGAACTGCTTTAGCCGGTCGTTGCCCCAGGTGAGGAACTCCCTCGGGGTGGTAGTGCCGCCCACGCTAACCCGGTTGATGGCATAGCCAGCCCACTCCACGGCGGCATAGCCCTCGGCGCCGGTAGCGATTAAGTCCTCGTGCTTGGTGGGGATGGTAGCCCCCTCAGCATCAAGGGTGTGGAGCATGCCGTAATAGACATTGCAGTCGGAGCCATTGGGGACTTCATCGCTAAACAGGGTTAGGGCATGTCCCCATAGAGCGAACCTCTGGTAGCAGGGCGGGAACTTGTCCACCGGATATTCCACCGCCTCCACCATAACCCTATCGGTCAGCGGGGATATATCAATCACCCTGGAGTCGGCGGTGGTAGGCAGGGTAGCCTTTGCCGGCAGAGGCACCGCCTCAGAAAACTCCTTTACTGCGTGGGCGATGTGCCTGTCCAGCTCATCATTGCTCCAGCGGTAGTTCCCCGGGTCTTCATCCTTCAGGTCGCGCCTGACCATACTTCTCATCGTGTTTAGGTCCATAGTTTCATACCTCCCCCCTTGGCGGGCATTTCTATCTTGGCAATAAGAGAATCGGAGCCTTCTCCCAGTTCAGTGGCAAGCAGATCTTTAAGCAGACCGTCGGTTTCAACACTACCGGCTTCAACACCATAGCCAGTGTCAACGGCGGCTAATAGCCTGGCGACGAGAGCTTCAATGCCGGAGCCGGTTTCACTGCCAGCCAGAATAGCGCTGGGCAGGGGTGTGCCCTCTATACCGGAACCGGTATCAGATGAGGTCTTAGCTCCTGGCTTCTCCAGCGAAACATAGGCATCAACACCAGAGCCAGCATCAGAGGTTAATTTACCGAGTAGCCCGAATATAGTATCTGACCCTGAACCGCCTTCTGACCTTGTAAGAGTTGCTACAGGATTACCTGATGCTTTAGCGTCTGCCCCAGAACCTGTATCGGAAGATGATTTCTCTGTAACACCCGCTGTCGTATAAGTGCAGTAGATGGACACTTTCCAAGTCCCACCCACAAAAACAGCAGGGTCAGGCCAGCTATTATATGTCTCACTATCCTGTTTGCAAACATCCGTATCATACCATCCCGATACATAGTTGCTTGCCCAACCAACAATGACATAATCTATTGCCTCCAGTGTCGGTTCAGTAGTAAAATTCAGTGTCTTCCAACCATCCCAATCCTCTGTTACTGTCCACTCGCTTGTTCCTCGAACGAAAGAGCTGTCCGAATCTTTATAGAGAGCAAACTTAACTAATGGATAATAAAGGCCGTATTCCGTTAAATATGCAGTTATACTATTACCAGTTCCTGCCCCACCTGTTGCAACAATACCCCGTATGGTGCTCCTATATACCCATTGTGAGCTCGACCCTCCCTTTGTCTCATAGCCAAAATTCGGGTCAATACTTACTGGGTAAACAGCATTATCTAACCAAGTCTGGTCAACAGTGATAATCAGCTTGCCATTAGGCTCATCCAGTAATAAATCAGCCCAAGTTTCACTACCAACAGCATCTTTTACCTTTGGTCGGTAAATATGGAATGCCTTGCCACACTTGTATTTCTCGGCATCAGCATTATTGCTATGAATGTTGCCCCTTGTAGCGTGATAAACGGCATAAGAGCCAACTACATTATCAGGGCGAACAGCACCATCGGCTATCTCTTTTGGGGTTAATTCTGGCTGGTAGTAAAATTTAAGCCCCTGCGTTTCAATATCAAGCGTTATTGTATTCTTGGCTGGCTTCTTTTTCAGGATAATCTCAAACTCAAAGCCACCAAGCTCATTCTGTAAGAAACCACCAACAATTCTTGGTTCAAAGGGATAAAAATGGGCTTCACGGTTTGGCTCAATCCATTTGACTTTATCACCCTCAACAACTGGGGTTCTTTTATCCGTGATAGGAAGCCCTACCTTGATAAAGCATTCACCATCCCAGCGATTGAGCTTCAGGTGGGGCTTGAAATCCCCAGCTTCCTTATCGCCAATCTCAACCTTATCACCAAAGGGAAGCCCAACTTCGTAGGTTGTAGGATTTATTGGCTTAATTCCAGACATAAAGCTCCTTCCAAAAGCAAAAGGGAGAGCCTCAGCCCTCCCCCCTACCTTGTTAGCTCAAAGTGATGCTGACTTCCAAAGTCCAGGTACCACTTGATTTTGTGCCCAGAGCATCAACCTTTCTATTAAGGCACTTGCCACTGGTTGATTGCTTCACCACCCATTCATTCCAGGCAAAATTAGCTTCGCTATCACCGAAGCTAGCCTTAAAGGTCGCCTTCTGGTCGGTAGAGGTGGGATAGCCGCTTTCCATACCCTTATAGGTCTTGTTGGCGGCTGCCTGTAAATCGGTCTGGGTGGCATCGGCGGCAGTATTGGAATCACCGACACCGATTTGGGCACTGGCATTGTTGAAATGATTGGCGGAATTACCGACAATCAAGTCCCACATCTCGTCAATGCCGACATTAAGCAGACAATTACCCTCACCCTCAATCACCTCATAAGGCTGGAAGCGGTCATAGAAGGCTGGCTCTGAACCACGGTAGGGCTCAATGTCCTGGTGGTATTTACTGAGCTTATAGTGACAAATCCATCGCGCTACATCTTTGTTTTTCATTTTCCCCTCCTCGGGGGGGAGCCTCTTAAGAGGCTCCCCGCAAAATTCGCTGATTTTAGTCCTTAACCCCGATTAGAGCGGCTGCCTTAATCGAGCTAAATAGGGCTAGAGAGACATACCACTTAACCCTGGTCCGAGAGGCGTCCTTATTCTCCAGTGAGCCAATCGGTTCTACTTGCAGAAAACCGGGGCTGGTTAAGCCACAGAGGGCTCCCTCACCAAACTGAACGGCATAGATGGTGGAGCAAGTACCGCCAGTGGTGGCTGTCTCCAGACCGTCAACCAGGACGTGGGTATCAAGAATCCAGTCATTGACGCCGATAGGGACGCCATCCCACAACTGGATGAAATTACCCCAGGTATCCCGGTCGGTATCCATCATTCCTCCGGCTGCCCTGACCAGAGCATTAATCTTTCGCCTCGAGCGGCGGCTCATGAGTAGCATGTCCAGCTTACCACCCTTTACGGCATCAATAAGCTCATCCAGCTTAGCCAGGGTCAGTGTAGCTCCGGTACCCCCCATAGCTATCACCTGGTCGCTGGCGGTGGTAGTATCAATGAGCTCCTTGAGCCCGTCAAATTGCTTGGCATTTTGGCTTGAGTCCCCGTAGATAAAGGAATCCTCAAACTTGTCCCGGAGCGCCTTAGCCTTGAGCTCAATGACGGCCGTCTCTAGGTCCTGGACATTGCTTCGCGTTGCCTTGAGGAAATTATCAACGTCAGCATCGCCGCCCGTAATCTTCAGGTTGGCTGTTATCTGTTCGAAGGTTGGTGTGGACTCAGCCCAGGTATCACCTACATCGTAGAAATCAATACTAGGCAAGGTCTTTTCCTGGTTGTAGGTTAGACCGTTACCCACGATTTCAATGAAGGGGAGGTGCTGAAGGATGGGTGAGTCCTTAACGATGGTCTCCACTACCCCTTGAAGTAGCATATCGTTAGATAGTTTAGATGCTTCAGCTAAAGTTAAAGCCATTTTGTTCCTCCTTTAGGTCTCTTAATTAGTTTTCGCCCCCTGGTATACTCTGTCTATTTCAGGACGAAAAGCCACCTATTGCGTATTGAATCTTTTCTCTTGGGGATAGAGCTGATAGGTCAGGTGCTGTCCTCTCCGGGGCACCAGCCGGAACCCTGGCCAATGAAATTTCAGCCTCCATACCTTTCCTTATCTTACTAACGAGCTCCTTGGCTGAGGTGAAAGAATCAGTTATCGCCTCAATACTCTCCCCGGTAACCAGCTCCTCAGGGACATCAGGATTAGACTGAACGACTAGCGTCTTATAGCTAGCTACTGCCTGCTTAAAGCTCTCACCCAGTTTATTCAGACTTTCATCAGCCTCAGCCACTGCCTGCTTCACGGTAGTGATTTCACTTTCCAGATTGGCTGTCACCTGCCTTAGTTCAGAGATACGGGTATCTCTAGAAGCTAGTTCCTGGTCTCTCTGGGCGATTATGCCCTCAAGCTCAGCAACCCGTGCCCTGGTCTGACCTAGCTCATCCTCTGGTGGATTCTGGTTGGTGGACTCTGCCGCGTTTAGTTCATTATTATCTGGCACTTTTCGTCCTCCTTTTAACCAAGTTCGTCAATTAATCTTCGCCGATTGATAGTCCCTGTCTAGTCAGGACGAAGATTCCTCAATGCCCTCCACCGGGGAGTCTGAAGCCCTCTCCCTCGCTCTGCCCCGACTAGATCTGGCATTAAGCTCTTTATTCATACTGAGGATAGTCTGTCTCTCCTCAAGCCACCGATTAAACTCATACTCTGGGTCCTTAACCCCCAACTCGTCCATCGCCCGGCGCCTGGAGTGGATGCCGGTTTGAACCAATGCCTGCTCATTGGCCACCAGCCGGGTTATATCCTGGGGCAACACCGGTCCCCACACCACCCTCAAGCGATTGGTGCCGAAGCTCTCCCCCTGGTATCTCTCCAGGAGCTTGAGCACCATCTCATTCCGTCTATTATAGACTGCCGTCCTGATGAGCCTCTTTCTGCGAACCTTCTGCAGTAAGGGGTGAAGCTCAAGCTCCATAGCTACCCCAGATAAATCCCTCTCAGCGCCACCGAAGGCAGCCCGGGGCGATTCTGAGATATCATGCAGGGTTCTATACAGCAAATTGATATAGTCTATATGCAACCGAACTCCACCGCCCTGAAGCAAATCAAGTAGATAGGCTTTGGCATCCTCGGGTAGATTCCACACTGCCCCCGGCCTAACCGCAATATCCTCTGACTCCTCAACATTCTCCAGGACAGCAATCGGGTTGCCAGATAACTCCAGTATCCGGGATAGCTGGCTCATTGCCCGATTTAATTCCCGCTGCGACTCTATAATCTGAGTTAAATCGGATATACCCCAGAATTTCTTGGGCTCTCTCAGGTTGGGGTAGATGATGAAGGGTATAAATCCGTAGGGATTGGGTTTTTTCTCCTGGAGGACATTATTCAGGTAAAGCTCAAAGTCCCAAGCTGTCCAAACTTCAACCATGGTAGCCGTCTTCGCCTTGGGCTTTACCTTATATAGGAGCTCAGTTTCCTCGGCACTGAGGCAGTATTTAGAAGCTACTCGCCACAGTCTAGAGATGTCATCTCCCAACCACCAGGCATAGAGCCCCTGAATATCAGGAGCAGTAACCCTGACCTGTTTGGTCTCCTGGTCCCAGGTAACCTTGTAGGCAGCATCACCGAGGACGGCACAATCTATCTCCGTCTCAAGGTCAAGCTGCTCCAGGTTATTGTCTTCATATACTTGATATAGGGCTGCCTCCGCCCGCTGGGCTTTTGAGCGTGCCTCATCTGAGTCCTCAATAGCATCAACGGCAAGGTTAACCCCCGACATAAGGTAGCTGGTAATCTTATCGACAAATACCTTGGCGTAGTTAAAGGTCAGGCGTTTTTCGCCTCGCCGGTCTCTTCCCTCCCAGTGCTTACCCTGGTAGAAGTCCAGTAACTCCTTATACCTTCTGATTCGGTCTATATCACGGTGGGTTAACTGCATAGGAATAGAAGTTTCATTCATTTTTCGCCCTCTTTAATACTCTCTGCACTGTTCTCTGGCTGACACCAAACATTGCTGCCAGCTCCTTTACCTCCTTCCCTCCGCTGGTGAACAATCGTATCATTTCCCTTGCTCGCAATCTCTTTAGCCAGCGCTGCCTGCCCCTGGGCTGCTCATAGATACACTGGGGAAGCGGGCAGTTAAGGCAGGAGTTGGCAAATTCGCAGCCCTTATCCCGATAGTGGCAGTACTCTGGTGGTAAATCCAATTCATTATCCTCGGGCTCCAACTCCATAACGCGCCTCTAAAAACCTTACGATGCCATAGTAGCACATATGTTCTAAAGCAGTCAACATGATTTTGTCACTTCTTGGCCTTTTTCCTATGAGGTTGCTTATTACCCTCACCCCCTTTAATATTTAATTGGTAACCCTCCCCCTTTATCCCCCTCCCCTTCGTGAAATTATAAACTCCAACTTCCAAATACTAAACAAGTTCAAAATTCAAAATTTCAAATTCGAAATTGTTTAGAGTTTAGAAATTAGTATTTAGTATTTTATAGAAGGGGGCTTCGCCCCTCTTGGACACCCGCTTTCTCGGCTTTTATATATTTAGCTTATAGATATTATGCATACAAAAAGAAGAAAAATAGAGGAGTTTAATCTTTCTTAAGGACGTACACTATGCCAGCTATTGTACCAAAGGTAAATACAGCAAGTGTTAAGAATAATACCCATGCAGGGATTTCAGCTTCCATGCCGAATTTTACGACAAAGCCATCACAGATAATTCCTACAACAAGAATGGCTAGTGCTTTTAGTACTCTGTTTAACTCCATATTTCTTGCCAAGTGCATTATAAAGACTTAATCTTCAGGAGGCTTTAACTGGTCATGATTACAAACAATTATAGTGCCGTCATCTGCTTCCCTTCTTCATTAGCCATATACAGAAGACTGGTATTCCCACAATCCCCACTACCATACCAATTCCTATAGCTAAATTTGTACTAAGAGCCTCAGGAATCGTCACTAATATAGTCTCAAACCAGTTCAACGGCACATCTAGTAATACCGAAACAGCATGTCTAGGAAGCCCTTCTACTAGAAATAGGAAAGCTTTTAGGAGAGCATAAGGAATCCCTGTTATGAAAACCAGTATTAACAACCCTGTCCACCAATACCACCTCTTCTTTTTTCTGTTGCTCTTCTGAGAATCCATTACTTTATCTCCCTTTTCTTTCTCATTTGTTATACTTCCTTCACCACCTTTGGTTTGAATGTGTTTATCGTATGCACAATATAATTCTGGAAGTAGGATATGTCAAGGGTCAACGAGGGTAGTGATGGATGTGTATGAGGGATGTTATAAAACAAAAAAGGACCTTTTTTAAGAAGTTATAACAATTTCTCAAGCATGAACACACTGCCTGATAGAAAAACCTTGATTACTTATAGCACTATGCAAGGCTTGTGCTTGGGCAACAGTCCCCCCTCATCATCTTCCCTGAGTCCTAGTAGTGAACCACTACTCCCCGCCCCTTTAATTGTCTGATATTCTCCAGGTCTTCCGAGCCTTCCGACAGGTCGAGATTATTTTTCTCAAGCCATACTATGTCTTCTTCACCCAGCCCGCTGTTCTCTACCAGCGGGGAGATGTCGCTTATCGGGTTGCTAGAGAGGTCGAGCCGGGACAGCTTGGTGAGGGAAGCCAGGGGCGAGAGGTCGCTTATCTCATTATTCCGAAGGTAGAGCCAAGTCAGGTTGGTGAGGGAAGCCAGGGGTGAGATGTCACTTATCTGGTTGTACTGAAGGTCGAGCCAGGTCAGGTTGGTCAGGGAGACCAGCAGCGAGATGCCGCTTACCTGATTCTTCTGAAGGTTGATCGAGGTCAGGTTAGTCAGGGAGGCCAGGGGTGAGAGGTCGCTTATCTGGTTCCCGACAAGGTAGAGCGAGGTCAGGTTAGTGAGGGAAGCCAGGGGTGAGAGGTCGCTTATCTGGTTATCCCAAAGGTAGAGCGAGGTCAGGTTGGTGAGGGAGGCCAGGGGCGAGATGTCGCTTACCTGATTATCCCGAAGGTTGAGG
>JAUVZE010000064.1 GCA_030602665.1 Dehalococcoidia bacterium | reverse complement strand
GCTGCACTGAGCCAAGTCTGGGTCAAGGAAGGTGCGATAGACATTATTATCGCCGCTGTTTATGGGAGGACAACCAAGAAGTATGGCGATAGGGGTGTGAGATACGTACACATGGAAGCAGGCCACGCAGCCCAAAATATCTACCTCCAAGCAGCTACTCTCAATCTAGGTATGGTGACAGTTGGCGCTTTTCATGATGACTGGGTCAAAGAAATTATAAGTATGCCTGAGGATGAAATCCCTCTCTATGTGATTCCGGTGGGCAGGAAGGGTTAGTTCTTTTAGCGCGGCTGACGATCAGGGTCTTTGATTGCACAAAATGGACTTTTGTTACGTGCCCGGGTCTAGCCGCGTTTTCAGCGATATAACCGCCCCATAGCCACAGTGATCAGCTAGGAAACCACTCCGGTGAATATTCTACTGCACCGTCTCAATAGGCTGCCACTGCAGTAGTGATGCCGATAGCTATGCCGCCGGAGGAACTTGTTGAGTTCAACGTTGACCGCCCCTTTATCTTCTTGATTCGTGACATCGAGACTCGCGCAATACTGTTTTGTTGGGCGCGCGGTAAACCCAAGTGCCTAACCCATCCGTTGCTGACAAGTCAAGCTTTGCGAAATGCACAGAAGCTTGTTTTGTTGAGTCAGGCACGAAAAGAGGGACTCCAAGCTGGCATCTTCACCGGGAGCCCTCCTTGATAAGCAGAGACGCCCTAGAACTAAAATTGGGCGTTTGGAGGGGGTGTTTAATGGTTTTATACCTTCCCCTTGATAAGGTGGAAGGGGAAATTGTTGGTTTTAGACAGGTGCTTCAACTGCTACCGTTGTGCCTTTGCCCGGCTCAGATTCTACCTTCAAGCTACCACCCAGCAATCGTGCTCTCTCCTGCATTCCGGCTAGACCGAGCTTGCCAATGCTAGCTAAGTCTCCCATCCTTTCTGGCAGCTTAAAACCCTTACCGTTATCGCTCACGGTCAACTTAATGCTGTTATCCCCGAACTCCAGTTTGACCATGGCTCTAGATGCTTCAGCGTGCCTTCTGATATTGTTTAACGCCTCTTGGGCAATTCGGAATAGCAGTAGTTGTGTCTCCACAGGCAAGGTCTGCTCCACACCCGTGACCTCAACGTGGGCATCAATTCCCTGGCTTTTTACCATATCCTCTGCAATCCACTCGAGGGCAGCTACCAAGCCTATGTCATCTAATATACGGGGCCTTAAGTCTTGGGCACAGCGCCGCAAAGTTTCTAATGCTTCAATGGCCTGGCTCCGTAAGCCCTCCAGACTCTCCTTGAGCGAATGAGATAATTTCGGTTGGGTGCCCAAGGTGATTGTGTCCAAGCGTTGGATGAGGAGGAGCAGGGGTGGAGACACGTCGTCATGCAACTCTCGAGCAATGCGCTTTCTCTCATCTTCCTGGGCTCTGGTGACTTGTTGGACATAAAAGCGCATGTTTTCCTGCAACTGCTTTTCTTCGGTTATATCCTGTAAGGTCTCTATGGCACCTTCTATTTCCCCGCCTTTATTTTTGATTGGACTTGCAGTAAAATGAAGCCATTTTCCGTACTCGCCGAGAGCAGGAAAGAAATCTTCGGCTTCATAAGCGCCATCAATTAGGCGGGATTTTTTATAGTTACCCTGATAGTATGCTTCAATTTTGTCTGCGGACGCTGCATCCGCAATTAAATCAGCCATAGTCGGTCTCTTCTCGGTATAAAATGCCCGCCATTGTTCATCTGTCCCGACTATTTCCTGCCCGCTTATGCCGGAAAGGGATTCAATGGCTGTATTCCAGTGGGTGACTTTGTGCTGTTTATTGATGACAAATGATGGAATAGGAGAACCATCGGTAATCTTTGAGAGCATCTTCTCCACGCTCTTCTCTTCAGTAACATCCCTGGCGACATGTTGAAACCCCTTTACCTTTCCATTGATGATGATGGGGTTAGTAGCCATCTTTACTATCCGCGTTCTTCCACCCTTCACGAGGAATCGCTGCTCATAGGGCTGCTCGAATTCTTCCCCCATGAGCAACCTGCGCTGGACTTCTTTTGCCAAAGCCAAAAACTCATCACTAAGGAACTGAGTAATATTCTTGCCAGCCAATTCCTCCAGGGTATACCCGCTAAGCTTCTCTAATGCTCTGTTTCCGTCCAAGAAATTACCCTCCATATCCTGAACCCACATGGCGTCGCTGGCGTTCTCGAACAGGTATCGGTAGTCTTTCTCAGTTAGCTCAATTTTTGTTTCCATCAATCACTCTCTCCTCTGGATACATCATCAAGGATAATATAGCCCTCCCTCAACCCCTTGATTATGGCGTCGGTGCGGCAACCACAACCCATTTTGTTAAAGATATTGGTAAAGTGAGCTTTCACTGTGCGCAGGCCGAGGAAGAGTTCAGCAGCAATATCCTTGTTTCTCATTCCTTTAGCCGCTAACCTCAGAACTTCAATCTCCCTGGGGGTGAGCTGTCCACTGGTCTGACCCTCACCAGTCTCTCTGGGTTGACCTACTAGACGCTGCAAAAGCTTACGGGTTACCGCCGCATCGAGCACAGACTCGCCGGAACGCACAGCACGGATAGCCCCCGCAATCTCATTGCTACGGGCACTCTTCAGCAGGTAGCCGCAAGCTCCAGCCTCCAGAAGTCCAATGATATAGCGGATGTCGTTATACGCAGTCAATATCAATACTGCGGTAGACGGGCTTGCCTGTTTAATTAATTTGGTAGCCTCAATGCCGCTAAGCTTGGGCATAACAATATCCATTATGACTATATCGGGCTTCAGCTCACTGCCTAACCTAACCGCTTCTTCACCATCACCAGCCTCACCGACGACTTCAAAATCCTTCTCCCGCGCAAGCAGGTTGTGCATGCCTTCCCTTAGCACTGCATGGTCATCGGCAATTAGAATCCTTATCTTCACCGTAATATGTCCTTCCTTATTATCAAGCGCATTGGTTACTAATTCAATTCTAAACCATCGAGGGGATAACCTCAAGCAGATATAGAACTTTAGGGCATATAAAAATTGGACATTGGGTCGGTGTATGGTCACCTGCCAGGCAGTACTCTATAAATGCAGCGCGGGGTGGAGCAGTGGTCAGCTCGTTGGGCTCATAACCCAAAGGTCGTTGGTTCAAATCCAACCCCCGCTACCAAGAAAACTATGAGGGGGGAGCATTACCGCAAGTGAAATGATAAACAGGGGGTTGGCAATGGTGCGGTCGAGGACGAAAAAGAGAGAGCCTATCACTATCACTGATGAGGAAAGGCTGAAGCGGAAAGTAAGAATCCTAGCAGTACTAGCTAGAGCTGCCGACGATAGTCAGTTCTTAGCTCGACTTGCTGATAACCCCAGTGAAGCACTCAGCGAGTATTACACCCTGACCCAGGAGGAGCTGGCGGCGCTGATAAGCGGTGACATAAAGAAAATAGAGGGTTGGCTGGGTAGGCTAGACGAGCGACATGCAACTTGGCTATGGTGCCGACTAAGCCAAGAGAAGTGGTGAGCTTAGCTATTTCTATAGATTGACTCTTGCTTTGGGATAAGCGAAATGGCAAACGATAAGCAAAAGGCGACTAGACCAGCAACCTATACAACTCGGCTGGAAGCTGTAGCTGATAGAATAGGTAAAGCAACTCCTACTGAGGCTTATCCACCTCCTGAAGTAGCCCACCAGGTAGAAGCAGTGGGGGTAACCAAGGGAACACGTGATACCCTGAGCATCGTACTTCTCGGCATTTTGGCTGGGGTTTTCATTGGCCTGGGGGCAATGTTTTGTACCCTGGTTACCACTGACACAGGCCTTGGTTTTGGGCTCACTAAGCTTTTAGGGGGAGCGGCCTTCTGCCTAGGACTGATTCTTGTGGTCGTGGCTGGGGCTGAGCTTTTTACTGGCAATTGTCTGATTATCATGAGCTGGATGAGCGGCCGGACCAGCCTCGTCCAGCTACTTCGAAACTGGGGCCTCGTTTATTTCGCCAATCTGCTGGGGGGTTTAAGTCTGGCAGGATTAATGTTCTACACCTACCAGTGGATTTTGAACGACTACGGAGTAGGGGCTAACGCTCTGCTTATTGCCAATGCCAAGGTAAACCTTAGCTTCGGTTCAGCTCTGGCACGAGGCATCCTATGTAACGCTCTGGTTTGTCTGGCTATCTGGCTATGCTTCAGCGCCCGCACCGTTACCGGCAAAATACTTTCCGTCCTGTTCCCTATCACCGCTTTTGTTGCTGCTGGCTTTGAACACAGTATCGCCAATATGTATTTCATCCCGATGGGGATGTTACTTGCCAGCCAGCCGGCTGTTCTGACAGCTGCTGGAGTAACGGCTGATAATGTGGTTAACCTTACCTGGCTTGGGTTTGTTGATAACTTAATTCCAGTAACCATTGGCAACATCATCGGTGGTAGCATCTTGGTCGGTGCTGTCTACTGGCTAGCTTACTTGAGCCATGAACGGACAGCAGAACTAGTTACCGCCAGACCCTGGATGAGAAGAGTTATCCCTAACTTTGTCTACACCAAGCTGGTAGAGTTAGTTCCTGGTCAGCTAGCAGAACCAATTCGTGCCCAGATAACAGAGCTAATTCGCGTCAAACTGGAAGAGCCTGCTGCCCTCGACAGGGGTGGCAAGGCCTTATTAGCCGTGCTTGCTAAAGCTAGGGATGATAGTAATTTTCTGGCTAAGCTTGCTGAAGACCCTGCCCAGGCGCTTGAGGGTTACAACCTAACTTCTGAGGAAAAGGCAGCCCTCTCAAGCGGGGACATTCGGTGGATAGAGTCCAAGCTTGGGACATTGGATGAACCACTCCGAACCTGGCTCACCGCTAGATTAGCCCAAGAAAAGTGGTAGGGGTTTTTATAAAAGCCTGGTGGAAAAAGCGGAGGTAGTAGGGCAATTTTGGCATACAATAATTTAGGGAAGGCAGTGAATTATGACTGAGGGTAAGGAAGTGTCGGTGCCAGACTGTATTATGGGATTCAAAGCCTGCTACCTTTCGTTCCAATGCAAAGACTGTTCGTTCTGGCAGAATGATAGATGCGACTATGAAGCAATTGTCGCTGTTGAAGAAAGCATAGGTCAACTGGGAACTGTCTATCCTGAGCTGAGTAAGCCACAGCTTAGGGTGCTGGCTCGGTTCGCTGAGTTTCTTAAGAGCAACAAGGGCTAGGTGGCACTTAGCGCTATTGAAATAGGGGTTGACCAAAGGTTAATAGCTATAATGGCAGGGGGCTCGGGGGGCTTGGTCGGTATCCTCCCGTCCCGTAAGGTATGTCGGTAGTGTAACCCGGCCGTACCTCAATCGGGGTCAGCCCCCCTGGCCCAGACAAAGGGGGTGAATTCAGTGGTAGCAAAGGCTTTCGTTCTAATTGAAACAGTAGTGGGTAGGAATAAGCAGGTTGTTACTGCTCTTAAGCAACTAGAAGGAGAAACCTTTAACGACATATACATCTTTCTTTAGCGTCTCGTATCTGTCAAAACCATGTATTATTGAATAAGCCCAAACACCTGCCTGCCTCCAGGTATCCATATAACCTCTCTCAAGACGCTCATTCTTAAGCCCTTTTTCAACATTCAGCCTTAAGCCGTTTGGAATCATAAAACCTGCTTTGCCAGCGTGTGATTCTCTTAATAAAAAGACAATCTTTGGATACACTTTCAGGTAGACTTGTTCATCAACGACCCCACAAGGAATAATATCGTTGATTCTATCGCCGTAGTAATCCTTGTATAGGCTATCCAATCTTTCATTTATCATGTTTGCCTCATTTAGCAGTCCAATTATAGCACTTCAAGCCTTAACCTTCTCCGTATTCTCCAGCCAGTTAAGATAGCATCTTTTAAAAAATGGTTCCTTTTTTCGCATTGACAAGGCCTTGGGGGGGATAACGATGGCTTGCTTTCGTACAGGATAAAATGGTAGAATTTGGCGAATACATCACGGTGCCTGAAGTCGGGCGTTGACAAAATAAATAGAAGGAAAATAGTTAATGTTTACATTGCAAATAGGTGATAAGGCCTGTGATTTTGAGTTACCGGCAACTGACGGTAAAACCTATAGTTTGGCTGACTTTGAGGCGGCCAAGGTGCTAGTAGTTTTTTTTACGTGTAACCACTGTCCTTTCGTGACTGGATCAGATGAAGTCACCCGCGCAACGGCTCTTCGTTTTAAGGATAAGGGTGTTGCCTTTATTGGTATCAATTCCAACAGCGAACAAACCTATCCGGAAGATGATTTTGACAATATGGTGAAACGAATGAAGGAGCATGATTTTCCGTGGGTCTATGCGCGGGACAAAAGCCAGGATATAGCGAAGGCGTACGGCGCACTCAGGACGCCGCATTTTTATGTGTTCGACCAGGAGCGAAAACTCGTCTATACTGGCCGCGGCGTGGATAATCCGCGTAATAC
>JAUVZE010000068.1 GCA_030602665.1 Dehalococcoidia bacterium | reverse complement strand
CCACAGCCGAGGATAGACCCCTTGTGGTCATAGATAGTGACTACATCACCACGCTGAAACTTGCCCTCAACCTCCTCAATCCCGGTTGCCAGCAGACTGCGCTTCTGCTTTCTTAGCGCCCCGGCGGCGCCGGAATCTACTATCAGCCGGCTCTTGGCAGAAAGATAGCTTACCATCCAGCGCTTACGGCTCTCAAGCTTATCCGTGAATGGCCGAAAACAGGTGCCAATAGTCTCACCAGCCGCCAGCCTTAATATTATATCTGGCTCCCGGCCATCAGCGATAACCACGGTTATCCCCGAGGCAGTAGCTAGCTTGGCTGCCTCTATCTTGGTAATCATGCCCCCGATGCCCCGATTGTTAGAGGTACCAGCTGCCAGAAACTCAATCCGTGAATCTATTCTGTCCACCTGCGGAATGAGATAAGCATCAGGATAACGGTGTGGGTCAGCAGTGTATAACCCAGCAACATCGCCAAGCATTAACAAGAGGTCGGCATCAACCAGATTAGCTACCATCGCTGACAGATTATCATTATCGCCAAACCTGGCATCCTGAATTTCATCCACCGCCACCACATCATTTTCGTTGACAATACATATTACCCCAAGCTCCAGCAACGCTAGAAGGGTGTTCCTGGTATTTAGATAACCAGCCCGGTCAGATAGGTCAGCTTTGGTCAATAAAGCTTGAGCCACCGTGATATTATGCTGACCAAATAACTTTTCATAGACATACATCAGGCGACTTTGCCCGATTGAAGCCAGCACCTGCTTGAAGGGAATACCTCTAAGTTTCTTGGTCAACCCCAGTTTATGCCGGCCCGAGGCTATTGCTCCAGAAGAGACGATGAGTATTTCAAGCCCTTGCTGATGAAGCCGTGCCACCTGAGTAACCAGGTGTGACATTATGTCCTCATCCAAATGGTCAGTGCCGCCAGTGAGGAGAGAAGTGCCCAACTTAACCACTATCCGGTGATAGGGCAAATTAGATTTTTTATTCATCCATAGCCAACTTAAGTAAACTTGCTTCATTATAGCAAGCTAGCCCAACTTGAACAAGGAGATTGATTAATATAATCAACCTCACTCCCTTTATCCCCCTCTCCTCCAAAGGAGAGGGGGAGATACTGTTTTTGAAGGGGCAAAGCCCCCTCAAACTACCCTTAATAAATGACTTGTACTAATGCTATACTATATTGGCACACGATGAATGAATTAAAGCGACCTCAATCCCGAGCGGCGTTACCGATTATTTCTGTTGTCACCTTCCTCGGCTTTCTGGATACCCACCTACTAATACCAGTCATGGCTCTTTATGCCTCAACACTCGGTGCCAGCGTCGGAATTATCGGGCTTATCATCGGTCTATATTCAGTAACCAATACCCCGGCAAATATTCTGTTTGGTCGATTGATTGACCGAGTAGGCTATAAATTACCGCTCATTGCTGGCCTAATCGGGGATGTACTGAGCATGTTCCTTTATTCAGTTAGTCGCTCACCAATTCACCTGGCACTGGTGCGGGCGCTTCACGGGACAAGCGGCGGGCTAGTTGCTCCAGCCACCATGTCGGCTACGGCTGATTATTCCCATAAGGCTCAAAAAGGCCGGGCGATGAGCTTCTATGGTATGTCCCTGGCTACAGCCACCTTAGTGGGCTACGGGTTGAGTGGGGTTATTGCCTCTCGGCTGGGCTATAAGGTCCTTTTCCTGTTCGGGGCGATACTGTTAACCATAGGTGTAGTGCTGAGCCTGTTACTGCCAGGAGCTGGCAAGAAAAGCAATATGTCAACTAAAACCTTGTCCGGCGAAGGCTCCACGAAAATAAAAGACCTGCTGAAAAGAAGGGGGCTTGTTGTTGCCTACTGCTCCATATTTGCCCAATACTTTACCTTCGGCGGTGTAGTTACCTTGCTACCGCTCTACTTGAGAGGTCTGGGAATGGAAGCGTTCCACGTCGGGATGCTACTGGCTACCTTCGCTATCATGTTCATTATTATTCAGCTTCCGAGCGGGGCTCTCTCAGATAAGATAGGCCGGTTGACTCCAACTGCCATAGGTCTAAGCCTGGGCATAGTTTCTCTGGTCATTCTCCCTTCAGTAGCAACATTACCACTGCTGGCAGTAGTCATGGCATTATATGGGACAGCCTACGGAATACTGTTCCCGTCAATTTCAGCCCTGGTTGCCGACCACACCACCCCTGAAGAACGTGGCCTAGCCACTGGAGTCTTCCATGCCCTACTTACCGCTGGGGTTGCTATCGGGGCACCGGTGATAGGCTGGGTGGGAGCGGTAGCCGGGGTGCAGCTAGGTCTGGTGTTAACCCCCGCTATCATGGTTCTGGCTCTAGTGATGAGTCTGAGAGCTTTAAGGCAAAAGATTTGAGACCAGGTAGCCTGGTAAGAGCGTTGCCTTGTCTTCGTGGTAGGCATATAATAACTCTGGCTACAACCCAATCCAGCATAGTCAAGTTAGAAATAAGGGGGTTTTTATGCAGATACGACCTCCGTTCATGGTTTCCTACAGCATTACCACAAAATGCAATTTGAAGTGCAAGCACTGCTATAGTAGCTCAGTTAACCAGTCGGCTCCTGATGAGTTGTCAACCGAGGAGGCATTTGGGCTCATGGATGATTTGTCGAGGTGGGGAATAGGCCTTCTGATTATTGATGGCGGGGAACCCTTATGCCGAGAGGACATACTAGATGTGGTAAAATACGCCTCCTCAAAGGGGATAAGAACCACTATCGGGAGCAACGGTACTCTTATTGATGAAGCAATGGCGAGGAAGATGCTCGATGCGGGTGTCATGTCAGTCGCTATATCGGTTGACGGAGCTGATGCCCAAACCCACGATTCCTTCAGGGGTATGAGCGGCACCTTTGAGCAGACGCTTAAAGGTGTAGAGGCGTGCCGGAATACTGGCCTACCTTTTCAGTTCAACATGGTCATCAGGAAAGAGACCCTGGCGCAGTTAGAGGATATGCTACGTCTGGCATTAGACTATGGTGCCAATGCTGCTGAGTTCTTCGACTTGGTAGCAGCCGGAAGGGCTAAGCAGGAGTGCAAGGAGCAGGTCTTAAGCCATGATGAGAGGAAGTGGGTAATGGAGTGGCTTGCCCAATCTCAGGAGGATTGCCCTATCGTGATAAGGGTTCCCGCCTGCCCCATGTATCCTCTACTCTTGCAACAAAAACACATTCAGCCCAAGCACTTCCCAGCAGAGATGCTGCAAAGGATTCCTTATTACGGGAGGGGCTGTGCTGCCGGCATGCCTATGGGTTACGTGATGGTTTTATCCAACGGAGAGGTAAATCCATGCATGTTGCTCCAAATCAGGTTGGGCAATATCAGGGAGCAGAGCATAATATCCATTTGGGAAAATTCGCCTACATTAACTGAACTGCGGCAGAGGGAATTGCTCAAGGGCGAATGTGGGGATTGCCCCTACAGGGGTATCTGCTCTGGGTGCCGGGGCAGGGCCTACGAGGAAACTGGTGACATGATGGCCACTGACCCTGGTTGCTGGCTTGCCCCTGAGGTAGCTAAAGAGAGGGAGAAGCAACTTAGAAGCATCGGATAAAGACAATAAATTTTCTACCCTGAATAATACATACTAACTCTATCAGGCTCAATATGTTATAGCACCCTTCGGGTGTGCTCTTGATTTCCGAGAATACCTGAGCTTGCTGAGTCACTATCCTCATGCTAAAATTTGTTGCAGGGCTAGGCCGTTTCGGCTAGCCCTAGAGGTGTTTGAGGAAGAAAATGCGCTTAAACCTGACTCCACTATTACCTCTCATTGAGGAGATGCCCGCTTATCGCCAGCTAGCGCTGGAGCTAGCCGGACAAAGTAACGGCATTAAGGTGGCAGTGCTCGATGCCGCCAAGTCCTACCTCATAGCAACTCTATATCACACGCAGCGACTACCTACGCTGGTCGTTACCGCCCAACCAGAAAACAGTAAAAAGCTCTATGAGCAACTTCTAACCTGGTGTAATTCTATCCAGGTGAAACTCCTCCCTGAACCCGATAGCCTTCCCTACCAGCGTGTTGCCTCTGATACCTCTACTGAGCTAGAACGAATACAGGTGCTATCCGCTTTTATAGACCAAAATAAGCCGATGGTGAATCCTCCCTTAGTTGTTGCCTCTGCCCCAGCCTTTATGCAAAAGACAACCCCGTATAGTGATTTCATCTCTACCTGCCACACCATAAAGCGAGGCATGGATATTGAGCCATTAAAGCTGCTAGGCCGATGGGAAACTATGGGCTACCGGATAGAGAGCCTGGTAGAATTACCAGGGACTATCAGTCATCGTGGTGGCATCATTGACATTTATCCTCCTACTAGCAAACTGCCTGCCAGGCTTGAATTCTTCGGTAACACCGTAGACAACATACGCCTCTTTGACCCGATAAGCCAGCGCTCACAAACTAAAGTGCCATCAATAACCATTAGCCCAGCCACCGAGCTCCTCACTCCCCGGCTGCATAATCAGCAGGAGTTAGAGCCAGTCCTCAATGCCCTCGACCTGACTGGCGTTAACAGCGAGGTGAGCCAGCAGCTCCAGCAAGAACTAGTTATGCTGCTCAACAAGCAGAGACCAGGCAATGTCCAGTTTTACGCCCCGCTATTTAACACCGACAGCATCCTGAGCTATCTACCCCCAAATACCCTTCTCATACTTGACGAGCCAGTGAGTATTCAAACGGCAATGGAAGCCCTGGATGCCCAAGCTGAAGCGTTACGCACCGAGCAAGTAGGACGGGGAGAACTGCCCCAGAATTTTCCCCGCCCATATTTCAACTGGAAAGAGCTTGAGTCCACAATGAAGCAGCAACAGTGCCTAATGCTCACTGCTTTTGGTATTGCTGGTGGTGAACCATCGCACCAGCTAGGTTTCATTCCCGCCCCTAGCTATGCCGGACAGCTACCGTTGTTTATCAAGAAAGTTAAACAGATGCTGGAGCAAAAACACCGGCTTATACTTATCAGTCATCAGGCAAGTCGGTTATCCGAGCTACTTGACGAAGAGGATGTTATTGCCCCACCCCTCACCGAAATAAAGCAACCTCCTCTACCCGGCTCACTAAGTCTGGTCCAGGGTTCACTGGCTGAGGGCTGGGTGATGAATAATGAAACCTACCTGTTCACCGATGCTGAAATCTTCGGCTTTGTTAAACAACCACGGTTAATTAAACGGCGACCAGTGTCCTACCACAAGCTCTCTATTGACATGGCTCCGGGCGACTATGTAGTGCATGTTGAGCACGGCATTGCTAAATTTGCTGGCGTTATCACCATGAGTACTAATAGCAGTGAAAAGGAATACCTGGTATTACAATATGCCGCCGGTGACAAGCTCTACGTTCCCACCGACCAGATAGACCGGGTTAACCGCTACATCGGGGCCAGTGAACTGCCACCGGTGCTGAGCCGACTGGGTACCCAGGAATGGACACGAACCAAGCAAAGGGTCAAAGAATCGGTAGCAAGCATTGCTCAGGAGCTATTAGTCCTGTATGCTGCCCGAGAGGTTATCCCTGGTTTTGCCTTTTCCCCAGATACAGCCTGGCAGTATGAGCTTGAGGCCTCCTTCCCCTATGTTGAGACCCCTGACCAGATAACGGTGCAGGAAGAGGTTAAGCAGGATATGTCCAAGCCCAGAACTATGGACAGGCTGGTCTGTGGTGATGTCGGCTACGGCAAGACCGAAGTGGCTATCCGGGCCACCTTCAAGGCAGTGATGGATGGTAAGCAGGTGGCAGTGCTGGTGCCAACCACGGTATTAGCTGAGCAACACTTCTCCACCTTCAGCCAGAGGATGGATGCCTTTCCCATAAGGATTGAAGTACTAAGCCGCTTTAAGTCGCCAAAGGAGCAACAGGCTATCCTTGACGGACTGGCCAATGGCAGTGTGGATATCTGCATTGGCACCCATCGCCTGTTGCAGAAGGACGTAGTCTTCAAAGATTTGGGGCTGCTAATCATTGATGAGGAGCAACGCTTCGGCGTAGCCCA
>JAUVZE010000085.1 GCA_030602665.1 Dehalococcoidia bacterium | reverse complement strand
GGTCTTCACCCGGCGAAGCTGGGCTATATCTCTGTCCGAATACAGGCGAATATTTCCCCCAGACCGAGATGGCTCTATTATGCCAATCTTTTCATAATAGCGCAAGGTGTAAGTTTGAACACCTATTATTCTGGCAGCCACACTTATGACGTAACGGGGTTCATTATCTATATTCATAGTCACCTCACACTTTATTTAATTTGGTCGTAGCTTACGGAGTTGCTCAAATAGCTCCTTCTCCTGCGGGGATAGTTTGGTGGGCAGTATCACCTTCACCTGAGCTAACAGGTCGCCATAGGAAGAATTGCCCAGATGAGGCATACCCTGCCCGGCCAAACGAAAGGTACGCCCATTTTGGGTCTCTGACGGGACTTTCAACTCCAACTTGCCCTTAAGGGTAGGCACCTTGACTTCACCCCCCAGCACTGCCACCGTCAATGGAACCGCCACCTCCACATGCAAATTATCGCCCTTGCGTTCAAATATTTGGTGTGGCTTAACCGATACCACCAGGTAGAGGTCGCCACTCTTACCCCCACCGTAGCCTGGGGCGCCTTTACCAGCAATCCGTACTCGTGACCCGTCTTTAACGCCAGGCGGAATTTTAACCTCAAGGCGCTTCAGACGGGTAACTCTACCTGAGCCCCGGCATACTGAGCAGGGCATATTCTGGATGCTACCACTACCTCCACAGCCGGAGCAGGCTTCCTCAGTCTGAAGGCTAATAAGGCGGCTGGCTCCCCGGTAGGCTTCGTCCAGTGTTACCTCAACAGGATGCTCTACATCCTGACCTCGTCGGGGACGAACCCGACGTTTGAAAGTGCCAGCCCCAAAACCCCTGAACAGGTCATCAAATAGACTACCCAGGTCACCCTCACCAAAGCGAAACTCAGTATAACCACCTTTACTGAAGTCCCCGAACGGTGCCTGCTGCCGATGTGCCTGAGCAAACTGGTCGGCATACTGCCACTGGTCGCCAAACTGGTCATACTTACGGCGCTTCTCTTTATCAGATAGAACCTCATAAGCCTCATTTATCTGCTTAAACCTGGCTTCGGCTGACTTGTCGCCAGCATTGACATCAGGGTGATACTGGCGAGCCAGCTTGCGGTAAGCCTGCTTTATCTCCCGCTCACTAGCATTCCGATTGACTCCTAAAATGGTATAGTAGTCCTTACCTGCCATCTTCCTCTCCATCAATACATAAATATTATAAAGTATTTAACAAAATATGTCAATATTCTTACGAAACAATATTTAGAAAACTTAATAAATAAGTTATAAGATTGAGGAGGTGAAATCAAAGCTGGGGAAGGAATCAAACGGGAGGCTAAGCTGTTCTCTCAGTTTACCACCTGGCACTCATTCCCCTACCTACCCCGGGTAACTTGAGTGTAAATGTCCAGAAATTGCTTTAGTATTCTAGCTGTAGCTCCCCAGATTACCCTCCCCTGATAGTGATAAAAATATGAGGTAACGGCTTTACCATCTATAATCTCGCTTTCCTGGTGCTGGCAACCCTTGTTTAGAAGCACTGAGATAGGCACCTCAATTAGCTCCTCGACCTCTCCTTTATCCATCCTGAAATGATATGGCCAGGGAATTAGGGCAACGAAGGGAGAGATAATAAAGTTTGAAGTTCTACTGATGGTGTCATCCAGCTCCCCTAATACCTCAACCTCCTCGGCCATCAAGCCTATTTCCTCAGCACACTCTCGCAGGGTAGTATTAACCAGCGTCCCATCCCCCTCTTGGTAAGCTCCCCCAGGAAAGGATATCTGGCCCTTGTGTTCCTTCACCTTCTGGGTGCGTTTAGTAAACAGGAGGTAATACTCCTCTTGTTTCCAGTAGACAGGTAGTAGAACCGCTGCTGATATTCGGTAGGTATCAACAATATGCCGCTTCTGTCTTCGGGACAGAAACTGCCTCAGCTTTTGCTTCATAGCCTCTATAGTAGCACTTCCCCCGTAGCCAATACAATCTTGACCTCTTCCGTTCAATCAGCTAAAATGCCAACGGGTGTACGGAAGCGGGAGCATTACCCAAGACAGCCGAGGGGAGGTGAGGAGATGGCTTTAAAGACAGCCGAACAATATTACCAGTCGTTGAAAGACCTGCATCCAATCTCATATATTCTGGGACAAAAGGTTGAGAACTCCTACGACCACCCATTAATCAAGCATATGCTGGCCGGAGTAGCCCGAACCTACGCGCTGGCGCAGGACCCGGAGGGTAGAGAGTACCTGGTAGCCGAGTCCAAGCTGATTGGCGAAGAGGTCAGCCGCTTTGTCAAGTTCTACGAGAGCCGGGATGACCTGCTGGCCAAGGTCAGAATGTTGAAATTCCTCGCCCAGAGAATCGGCACTTGCTTTATGCGGTGCACCGGGATGGATGCTATGAGTGCTGTAGGAATAGAGGCCCACAACTGTGATAAGAAACACGGCACCAATTATTGGGAGAGATTACTGAATTTCGTCAAGCACGTGCAGAAAAACGACCTAGTTGTCTTTAGTGGCGTGACCGATGTCAAGGGTGACCGGTCGCTACGGCCATCACAACAGAAAGACCCTGACATGTACCTGCACGTGGTGGACAAGAATGGCGACGGCATTGTAGTGAGAGGCGCCAAGATACACCAGACAGGTTCTCTCTGTGCTCACTGGGGATTGATTGTACCCGCTAGAGAGATGCGCGAGGCAGATAAAGATTATGCCGTCTGTTTTGCCGTACCGGTGGATGCTGAGGGAGTTGTTCACATCTACGGTCGGGGTACCCTGGAAGCCAGGGAGCTGGAGGATGTTGACCTCGGTAATATTGAGTACAGCAAGTTCGCCCCGATGGTGATTTTCAAAGATGTCTTTGTGCCCTGGGACTACGTATTCCTGTGCGGCGAATATGAATTTGCCGGCCCGATGGTCAGGAATTTCGGTAACTACCACCGCCATTCTCACGGTGGCTGTAAGTGTGGCGTCGGCGATGTCCTGATTGGTGCCGCCGCTGCTGCTGCTGAATACAACGGCCTACCTAACGTGTCCCATATCAACGCCAAATTAGTGGAGATGATTAAGACCTGTGAGGCAATGTACGGGTGCTCCATAGCCGCCTCGGTGGAGGCTAAACCAACTGAGTCAGGCATCTATATGGTTGACCCGGTCCTGTCAAACACCTCCAAGCTGTACGAGGGCAAGGAATTGCATGAAGTAACCCGGCTGATGATTGAGATTGCCGGCGGCATGGTAGCCGATGTACCCTCAGATAAAGACTTCCAAAATCCAGAAATTGGCCCATTACTCCAGAAATACCTCAAGGGTGTGGAGGGCGTGTCCACGGAAGACAGGGTGCGCCTCTTTAGGTTGATAGAAAAACTTGCCTTTGAAAGTAGGGATATTGTCTCCAACATCCACGGTGCCGGCTCACCCGAAACACACAAGATGGCCATACTACGGAATGCCGATATTGAGTCAAAGAAGAAGCTGGCCAAGAACCTGGCGGGTATCAAAGAAGAGTAAGAGGGTTTCTGGGCGAAACCATATAGGAGCCGAGCAATGAGCTTTAAGGTAGTAATGACCGCCAGGGTCCTCCCTCGCCGGGAGATAGAGTTATATCAAACAAACCTCGGCGTTGATTTTCAGACTGTCCCGTGTAATACCGAAGATGAAGTCATCGCCGCTACTCGAGATGCCGACGCCGTAATCACACTAATGCAACCCTATTCCAGGAGGGTCATCAAGAACCTGGAAAACTGTAAGCTAATTTTCAATGCCGGTACCGGTTTTGACACCATAGATGTCCAGGCAGCAACTGAGCATGGTATCTGTGTTGCCTACCCTGGTGATTATTGCGTGGAGGAAGTTTCAGACCACGCCATAGCGCTTCTCTTCGCTCTAGCGAGGAAGATTACGCGCCTAGATAGAGCAGTTAGGGAAGGGAAGTGGAGTGCTTTTGAGAAAAGAGAAATCCGGGGGAAAATATTACCCCCAATATTCCAGTTGAGAGGACAAACGCTGGGACTGATTGGTTGCGGCAGAATTGGCCGCACTATTGCTGACAAAGCGAAAGGTTTTGGGCTAAAGGTTATCGCTTTCGACCCATACCTTCCCCCAGAAGTATTTAAACAGATGGATGTAGCATCGGTAACACTTGAACACCTGCTTGAGACATCGGATTTCGTCTCGATTCAAGCCACCTTCTCCCCAGAGACAAAGCATATGCTCGGCATGGAGCAGTTCCGGAAGATGAAACCGACAGCCTATATCATCAATGTCGGTCGTGGCGCCTTTATCGACCAGGCAGCATTGTACACTGCTCTCTCTAACGGCTATATAGCCGGGGCAGCTCTAGATGTGGTGGAGGAGGAACCAGCCGGTATTGGCTCGGAGCACCCTTTGCTCACGCTGGACAACGTGATTATCACTGCTCACTCTGCTTATTATTCGGAGCAATCCGCAGCCAAGTATAGGCAGCGGATATATGAAGCGGTTGCCAGTATCGTTAATGGGAAGTGGCCTGAGTGGCTTATTAACCCGGAAGTGAAAGAGAATTTCCAAAAGAAGTGGCAGCAACCTCAAGAAACCTAAACTTCGCCATCATAGCCGCCGCCAAGTCAATTAGCGCTCCATCTTCGCAATCAGACATAACTCCTCCAAGACGCTGATTTGGCTACACGCTTTATCTGTGGTAAAATAGACCAGTTTAGGGCGGTGCTGTGCTTAACTTTGGCATACTTACCATTAGTGATAAAGGGTGGCGTGGCCAGCGCTACGATGAGAGTGGCCAGACAATTAGGGAGCGGTTATCTTCTCTGGATAGTTGTGTCGTTAAGTACGAAGTTGTCCCTGATGAAAAGGATGTTATTGCCAGTAAGCTTACTGAGTGGGCAGATGAAGGCGGTGTAGATGTTATTCTAACTACCGGTGGCACCGGACTCAGCCCACGAGACGTTACCCCTGAGGCCACCCTTGCCGTAGTGGACAGGGTTGTGCCTGGCTTGGCTGAGGCAATGAGAGCAGAAACTTTTAGTAAGACGCCATTTGCCATTTTGAGCCGAGGTGTGGC
>JAUVZE010000092.1 GCA_030602665.1 Dehalococcoidia bacterium | reverse complement strand
GCAACAGATAGTGGTGAAGCCACCCCTGGCAGCGGCTTGTGTTCCAGTCGCAATGGTCTCCTTTTCTTCAAACCCGGGCTGTCTGAGGTGGCAGTGGAGGTCAATAAATCCAGGGCAGATTATTAGCCCCTGGGCGTGAAGGACATCATAGTCTGGCTGGGGTGGAGTTGCTTCCCCCCAGCCCAGCCACGTGATTTTGCCCTCAGTAATAAGCAAGCTGCCGATTTCATCTATCCCCTGGCTGGGGTCAATTATATGACCACCATGAATAAGCAAGGACTTCATTGCTCTTTACTCACTTTTCCTCTCCATCATCATTTCTCTAGTGGTGTGCTCTGGCATAGCGGCTGGGCTTGAAGCCGTGAGCCTCGGCTTCACTTTCTGAATCGAAAATAATCAGATTCTCTGGTTTAATTTTTCTAGCCCAATGGCTGCCAGCACTATGGTATTTTTTGTTAGCCAATCTGCCTTCATGCCAGTCTGAACTAGCCACATATTTAGGCTCAGACCCGTGTTCACAATAGATACACCTCAGTGTCAAAGGCTTACGGTTTACTATTTTGAATTCGGGCTTAATATACTTTGTTTCACTTGCCTGTATTGAGACACATCTTGGATTAGGGCACCGGACTCCAAAACCCCGCCGGTACAGGGGATAATCTATTTGGGGGAAGAAATCTTCCTTTAGAATAGAAACTTCTTTAGTTCCTAGTAGGAGGGCGATAAGTGCCATTCTGACCGGTACTCCAAATGCTGCTTGTTTAAAGTACATACTCCGTGGGTCAGCATCCAGTTCGTAGGCTAGCTCATCGACCCGGGGGAGTGGGTGCATAACCAGTGTTTTCTTGAACACTTTGCCTTTGAGCAGTCTCTTATCTACCACCGGGTATCTTTTGTTTAGCTCTCGTCCTTCTTCCGCAGTAGCAAATCTCTCCTTCTGAGGTCGGGTAACATAAAGGGCATCAACCCCAGTCTTCAGCTCGGCTTGAATACTGACGTTAGGCATCATTGCCAGTTGATGCGGGCTACCCGGTGTCAGGTATATAGCATCCAGTGGGAAAAGTCCCCTCTTGTCTGCTTGGTCAAGCGCCTCGTACTTTTCCAGCTCACCCCCATATTCCGTGGTTAGTTTTTTGATAATATTCTCCGGTACTTCCAGGCCCGGGGTAGGACAAAAAAGGATATTCGCCCCGAACTTAGCCAAAGCGAAGATGAGGGAATGTATGGTTCGTCCATATTTTAAGTCACCCCATAGAGCTATCTTTAGCCCCTTGATGGTTTGCCTTTCCTTCTTGATGGTGTAAAGGTCGCACAAGGTCTGGGTTGGATGCTGATGGCCTCCGTCGCCGGCATTTATTACTGGAACACCGGCGTAGTCGGCAACCACCTTGGCAGCTCCTTCCCACGGGTGTCTGATGACAATTATATCGGCGTAACTCCCCACCACTCTCGCCATATCAGCAATGCTTTCACCTTTAGCCAACGCGGTTGCCCCTATGTCAACGGCACTTATAACATTGCCCCCAAGTCGGTGCATTGCTGTCTCAAATGACAGCCGTGTCCTGGTGCTAGGCTCAAAAAACAGGCTGGCCATTATCTTACCCCGGCAGACACCAAACTGCTCGTCCATGGAGTCTGCCATCTTATCCGCCAAGGAAAACACCGCCTCTATTTCCCCGCTGGATAAATCATCTATGGTCACTAGATTTCTATTGGCTAGAGCCATAATAACCCCTTTTGAAGTAGCCTACTTTCCTTAATTCGCCCTTGAGTAGCTTGGCCTTAGCTATGCTTACAATGGCTACTTCATCTATACCATCGGTCTCCACTAGTTTGACCTGTATCTCTTCATGCTTGGAGCTTGGAATATTCTTACCGACATAGTTAGGTCGTATCGGCATCTCGCGGTGACCGCGGTCAATCAGCACTGCCAATTGAATTGATTGGGGTCTCCCCAGGTCAATAAGGGCATCCATAGCAGCACGAACACTGCGCCCGGTATAAAGGACATCGTCAACCAATATTATGATTTTGCCATCAATATCAACTGGAATGTCAGTGTGGCGGACAATAGGTCGCCAGTTTGATGAGAAAAGGTCATCGCGGTGGAGACTAATATCTAAAGCACCAGCCGGTATTTTTAGCTCATCTAG
The DNA here is from genome assembly GCA_030602665.1 of Dehalococcoidia bacterium. Lineage (GTDB taxonomy): Bacteria > Chloroflexota > Dehalococcoidia > Dehalococcoidales > JAUVZE01 > JAUVZE01. Next base: position 2,428 of record JAUVZE010000092.1, on the reverse strand, counting down.
GTTCTCAATGTTGGCGGCTAGCCGCTTAGCTAGAGGGACACCACGAGTATGCACTCCGACCAGTATCAGGTGCTTGGTAGCTTTGTTTTGCTCTATAATCTCATGAGCAATACGAGCCAAAACTCGTCCGATGCCGTCCGCAGTCAGTATGATTTTTTTGGTCATAAAAAGACCTCCTGCCTTTGCTGACAAGAGGTCTTGCCACCTAACTTATCTCTTTACTTCCCCTTGCCAGCCTCTCTGGACTAGCTTAAAGGTTCATTTATTAACTCTCTAACCTATCATTTTACCACATTTATCCAGTTATTGCAACATTTTAATGAGGAAGTTGATTAAATCCCTCTTTCTACCTACCCACATCTATTCCCAGAACCACCGAGGTTTCAATCTGTCGCTGGGGGATGTCCCAGTAGGTTTCTAGCAGTTCATCCTTATCAGGGACGAGTCCGAAGCCATGCTTTTGGTAAAAGGCAATCGCCCAATGGGCATCAGCCCATGTCCCCACCAGCAAGCGGGAAGTGGTAACCAGACCTTCAAGGTGATTTAACAATCTACTGCCTATGCCCTGTTTCTGCCACTGAGGTAATACATAGGCGTGGCGGATAAGGGTAACGTCTTTAATTGGTTGAAACCCCATTATCCCCACCAGCTCCCTATTTACCTCCTGGCCAAAGAAGGTCATCTGCTTCATTTCCTGCTCAAGCTCATCCTTAGGCATATAAGGCTGGTGATAGCAGTCGGTCGGTATAGCCCCTTTATATGCCTTGGCTGCCTCGTTAATAATAAAATGTATCCTGTCTATGTCGCCTGGCTGGCACATACGAATCATAGGCCTATTGTAACAGATTTTGTATTTAGCGATTAAATAGAGTATTATAATTAGGAATTAAACAATTTGATTAACCATTGGGGAGTAGCAGTATGGAGGATATTCTCGCCACAGAGTTTAAGCCAAAAAGGATAATTGACAATCCCTCTGAGCAGAAACTCAGGGAGTGGTCCTTGGAGCAGGGTGGAGTCATAACCGAATTCGGTAACCTTTCGGTAGTTACTGCAGTGCGGAATAGAATTGCCAAGTTTACTGAGGTGGTGATGGGTGAGCTCAGCCAAGAAGACGTCCAGCTTGTCCGTAAGGTTATGGCATATTTGCGGGACAAAGAAATGATAATGCTGGACAGGGTGATGTGTCAAAATCCAGGCTACAAGAGAAATTGCCGTGTGTATTTTACGGCTGACTATCCCCGGATACCGTTAATGTGGGGTAATACCCTGTTTCCTCCAGAGGGAGGTAAGCCTGATTTTACCACCATTACCGTGGCTGAATGGCCGGAAAAGAAAGTCCTCGTCTTTCCCGACTCAGGTATAACCCTTATCCTGGGGAGCGACTACAAGGGTGAGAACAAAAAGGCAATGCTTCGTCAGGTAATGTACTGGGCTAAAAAGGAAGGAAATCTTGGACTTCATGCGGCAAGTAAGATTTTGCGAGTGTTCCGGGATGGGAAATTGAGAGATTTCGGCTTTCTCCTTTTTGGTCTCAGTGGCACCGGGAAGACGGCACTCTCTTGCCATTCCCAGTGGTTACGTTCCCCGGAGAGGGTGATAATTCGCCAGGACGATGTGGTAATACTCAGGTCTATTGGTAGTGCGATAGGCACTGAAGAGTCCTTCTACCTGAAGACGGAAGGTCTGGAGCCAGGCATGCAACCTCTTCTGTATGCAGCGGCGATAAGTCCTCGGGCGATACTGGAAAATGTGGCCGTTAATCCAGAAACAGGTAAAGTAGATTTCTTTGATAGTACATTAACCTCCAATGGACGGGCGATGGTTAAAAGAGGTGACATTGCTTTTACCGACAGTGAGATTGACCTGGAGAGGGTTGACTTTGTGCTCTTTATTACCCGGCGCCAGGATATCCTTCCTCCGGTAGTACGCCTTACTCCCGAGTGGGGAGCGGCTGCCTTTATGTTAGGTGAGTCTGTAGAGACTTCAGCCGGTGACCCTACCCAGGCAGGCAAAGCACTGAGGGTAGTTGGCACCAATCCCTTTATCGTCGGTAAAGGAGAAAAGGAAGGTAATATCTTTCTTAGCATCCTGAGGAATAATCCTAGCATACAGTGCTTCCTTCTCAACACTGGAAAAGTAGGTGGTGTAGATAGGGGGCAAAAGATAACGGTTCGCGATTCAGTAAAGATAATAGAGATGATAGCCCGGGATAAGATTATATGGAAGAAGGACGAGTTCTGGGGCTATGAGGTACCAGTTCAAATCCCCGGGGTAGACCTAGCCCGCTTCGACCTAAACCACTATTACCCTGAGGAGCAGGTACGGGAAATCTCGGAGGATTTAAAGCGGGAAAGGCTGGAATGGCTTTCCCAGTTCCCGGGCCTGGATGTGAACATTATTAAGGCTATCAAGCCATAGTACTGGT
>JAUVZE010000049.1 GCA_030602665.1 Dehalococcoidia bacterium | reverse complement strand
GTTTCCATCAGTCATATTGACAAAATACCTGAATGAATTTATGATTACTACACGCCGTAGAATGCCTAACCAAGGAGGTAGTGATGGCTTACTACTTACAGCTCCTGAATCTTACTGATGTAGGGAGGAAGAAGTTTGAGGAAAACCCAGAATGGATTAGGGAGGTGAATAAAGATATTGAGCTTATGGGAGCTAAGATACTGACTCAGTATGCACTTCTAGGCCAATTTGATTTCGTCAACATCATTGAAGCGCCAAGTGATGAAGTTGCCGCTAAACTGTCAATAAAATTGAGTGCGGGGGGAACTACTCAAGCCATGACCTTGGCTGCCATTCCTCTAGACAACCTGATTGACACTCTGAAAAAGGAACCGCATACTCCGTGGTAATCTCCTCTGGTGCTGGCACACGCGATATTAATTTTAGCCTTTCCAAAGCCTGACTTGAGGAAGCTTTATCCCGCTGAACAAAATAAGCGAAGTCAGTTTAATGCACTTTTAAGGCTAATTTCTTTTCTCGCTCGGCAATAATTTTATCGAGCTCCTTCATTTCATCATTTGAGATTAGCAGAGGAACATCCTCTCCAATTATCTGGTGAGCTTCTTCTTCCAACCTTTGGTTTACTGTCTTACTGCCCGATGCTTTCCATGCCTGGAACCGTTTCTTATTCAACAACTGTGAATACCAGCCCTCTTGCTTTAGGAATTTTGCCGTATTCTCTTCCGATAGAAAGTTGCCCTCAGGACCAACCTTGTCAATCACGTCTAAGGCCAAGGTCTCCTCATTTACCTGAATTCCATCCATAAAGTGACTCGTCGCAGAGATAATATCGTTACCCAGCAGTAACGATTCCAAGCTAAAGACCAATCCCGAATTTAGATATCCTACATCGTGACAAAGGTTAAGCCCTGCCAGGGCATTTATGAGAACTGACCACATCATCTCCATTCCACACTGGACATCAATTGTAGTGGAATCACTAACAGCAGCAAAGCCGAAGGTAGGTATGTTATAAAACCTACTTATCTGCCCTAGGGCTACCTGAGATTTCATAATAACTGGCCCGCCATAGCAACAAAGCGTCGTGCGCATATCCATCATGCTCACAAATGGACCCCATATGAATGGTGCTCCAGGGTTCTTAAGTTGATGCAATACTAAACTGGCAAGGGTCTCGGCATTGCCTTGAGCAATACCACCAGCCAAAGTCATTGGGCCGGTAGCACCAGTTTGAACCATAGGCGGAAATACAATAGGAATCTTATACTCTGCACAAACCAAGAGGACTTCAGTTGCGTTTTTGTCAAACGCCAAAGGCGAAATAGGCTCTCCGTACACGATAAGCGAAGGTGTCTTTCTCAGATTCTCATAACTCCCAGCAAAAACTGTAGCCATATCAATTAAAGCTTTCATATTCTCGCCATTGGCAGCAGAAGTAAGAAATGGCTTATCACAATAAATATTTCCTACCTTATAGTGATATAAATCTTGCATCTCTGGCCGGACATCGGAGGCAAGGCCTGAATTAGAAGTAAAGTCAATGTGTTCACACTTTTGTACAACCTTGCTTATATTCTCAATATCTTTAAGCACCGTGGGACGTATTTCATGAGTATAGGTATCAATGTGATCGGGTACATCCGTTCCTAAACCATAATTAACCACATTCCTTTCTAGAAGTACCTTCCCTTTCCCACGCCTTCCTGTTATAAGACTCCTAGAAGGAGCACTCTTAAGTGCCTGCTCAACCATCACAGGAGGAATCTTAACTCTATCACCTTCAACATAGGCTCCGCCCTCCTGAAAAGTCTTCACGGCTGCCTCGTTGTTGCATTTCATCCCTGTCCTCTCTAAAATCTCCAAACTGGCAGAATGGATAGCATAAATTTGCCCTTCTGAGAGAATTTCCAAGTAAGGTGGCCTATTAAACTTCTGATTAAGCTTTATCATTTTTTGCAACTCCTAGAAGATATTTAGTGTTTGCTATATAACAATTTCCTCATACCGTGTCCTCGCCGGCGTGGTCAGCTGCTTTGGAGTTGGATATCAGCTCCAAGGGAGCTACCGAGATACTGCAATCTACTTGAGACCAAAAACCGTTTCGGGGAGCCACAAGGCTATCTGTGGGAAAAACAAAACCAACATCAGCACACACAATTGAACCACTAGAAAGGGCCAAATAGAGTGATAAAGGTCTACTGTACTTACTTCAGGTGGAGCAACCCCCTTCATATAGAACAGGCAATAGCCGAAGGGGGGGGTCAGATAGCCCATCTGCAAGTTGATAAGGAAGAGAACCCCGAACCACACCGGGTCAAAACCCAGGGCAGAAAGAATGGGAGCATATATGGGAACTGTCAGGGCTATCATGGTTACTTCTTCAGTGATACAGCCCAGGAGGATGTAGCTAAACTGCATCATTAACACAAGGGCGATGGGCGGTATTGCTAGACCCATCAAGCCCTCTGATATTAACCGTGCGGTACCTACCATGATGAAGATGGTGGCAAACATCTTAGCCCCAAAAATAATCCACATAACCATACAACTAACTGTTAAAGTTCGGTAGCACGCCTCTCTCACCAATGTCCAGCTAAGTTTGCCTTTTATAGCGACGCAGACCATAGCACCGGCAGCACCTACCGCAGCAGCCTCGGTAATAGAAGCGATACCAAAAAAAATGGTGCCTAAAATAAGGAAGATAAGCAAAAAAGGCGCGATTAGCCCTGTGCTTAGGGCAATCTTCTCCCTCAATGACACCCTTTCTTCAGGGGGGACAGGAGGAGCAAGATGCGGTTGGAAGTAACATCTCACGCCTATATAAGTCATGTAACCGAGGGATAGGATGATGCCAGGGATAAGCCCCCCGGCGAACAGTCTTCCTATTGATGTCCTGGTCATCATGCCGTAAAGGATGAACACTACACTGGGGGGAATAAGAATTCCCAATGCCCCACCGGCCATGATAGGGGCTAAAGCGATATCTTTGTGGTAACCACGCTTCAGCATCAAGGGAAGAGCAATGATTCCCATGATGACCACGCCGGCCGCAGCTACTCCCGATATGGCAGCAACTATGGTGCAAACCAACACAGTGGCTATTGCCAGGGCGCCGGGTAAAGGCGCCAACCACTGGCGCAAAGCGGTGTATAAGTCCTCCGCTATCCCGGATCTTTCCAGGACATTGGCGATGAAGATGAATAAGGGCAGGGCAACGAGGGGCAAGCTGATCATTCCAGAATAGACCTGGATGACAGTGTAACCAAGCATTCCAGGCCCCCCATATATAAGAGCTACTATCACCGAGCTAACCGCCAAGGTGAAAGCCATGGGGAAACCCAAGAGTAGACAGCCGAAAAGACAGGCAAGCATTAACCCTAGATAAGCTTCGGGGCTCATCTCAACTCCCTTCCCGTAATAACCAGGGCGAGGGCTCGAATGAAGTGAGCTAACCCCTGGAGTAACATTAGAAAGGCGGCTATGGGTATGCATGTCTTGATTGGATATACTGGCGAATGGAGGAAGGAAACTGTGACTTCCCTGACCTCTATTGAGCGCAGCGCCATCGGGACACCTTCCACCAGTATTATGCCCAGTAGCATAAAGAAGAGGGGAAAGGTTACCAAGTCAAAAATCGCTCTCCCTCTGGGAGAGAAGCGGGCATAAACAACGTCCGATCGGACGTGTTCATTGACAAGGAGTACATAAGCCCCGCCGAGGACTGAATAGGCAGCAAAAATGTGACAGGATACCTCATGAGCCCAAATGGTAGGGGCGTTGAATGCGTATCTTAAAAGCACTTCCCAACACAAAATGCCAATCATGCAAACGACAAGAATGCTTATAGCCTTTCCCGCTCGCTCGTTGATGGCATCAATCCCATGCAAAAGGCGCAAGACGTAATTCACTGTTTAATCCTGGTATCCGTCCCCTTCCAGCTGGAACTGGAAGGGGACGGCGGAGAATCCTACGCTAGCCCTATTAACTCAGCCAAAGCTGGCTTCCACTCAACAATAAATTCCTTGAGTATTTCTACTGCCTCGGTGCTAGCTTCATCTTTGGCGTACTCAGAGAAGAACGACGCTATCGTCTTCTTCCATTCCAGAACATCTTCCTCAGACCACTCTACAATTTCAATCCCGTATTCTCTCGCCGCAATCCAGCCTTCCTCAATATCTATATAAGACTCATATTCTGCATAGGCATTTCCAGCGGCAACTGCTGCCTCTACCACAGCCTTGAGGTCATCCGGAAGTTCCTGCCACACCGTGCCATTTACTATAAAGTAATCAGCCAGTATCGGGCCCATTACGGGTGACTTAATCCAGTACTTGCTAACCTCATGGAAGCCCATAGCTATGTAGTCTCCCGGATGGGAAAAGGTCATGGCATCAACAACACCAGTGGCCAGCGATGTGTAAATCTCTGTCCCTGGGAACCAAACTACCGCGGCGCCCAATGTACCCAGTGCATTGGCTATGGGCACGTCACCACACCTGAACTTCATCCCCGGGATATCGTCTATACCGTTTAACGGCACGTTCGAGGCTGCTATAACATAGACTGGTAAATAGCATGGCCCGACCACATGTATGTCACCGTATTTGGCATATTCCTCTTTTATTAACTCCAACATTCGCCCACCACGCTGATATTCAATATACTGGTAGAACTCCCATGTTGTGTCCAGCAGGTAACTTGCATTGGCTGCTAATACACAGAGAGGAATCTTCCCGGAATAGTAGTCAGGATAGGGCATCATGGCGTCGGTAGCACCGGTACCTACCATGTCTAGCTGTTCCTCTACAGGGCATATCGCCCCCGGCGCGGTTGGTTCACATACTATACGCCCACCCGATGCCCTGGTTATATAGTCCGAGATGTAGCCTAACCTATCCCATTCCACTCCAGCAGACAGCCATGTTGATGGATACCAATTCCAGACCTTCTCTTCAGCTGTTGGTGTTGGTGTCGGCGTCGGGGTTGGCGTTGGTGTTGGCGTAGGGGTTGGCGTGGGAGTTGGTGTTGGCGCAGGACAGCCGATAGCAACCAAGCTGATGGCTAACAACAACGCTAACGCACCTAACAAAATCTTCTTTTTCATGAATAAAAACTCCTTTACTTAGATTTTGGTCTGCTAAAGATTCACATCTACTACCTCATTTCTCACCCCCTTCTTGGGTGTCTCCCCGCTTACTATTCACAATTTCCTTGCCCCAATAAAGCCGAAGGGCTCAAAGGCATACCCATACTTTGGCCCCCTGAGCCCTTTGTTTGACTTATCTTCAGCATTGCTGTAGAATTAGAATATCTACGCCACATTGCCTGTTTTCACTCCTCAAAAAGACCTGCTCCCACAGGTCTTTTTCTGTGTTAGCCCGCATTAGCCTTAACGATTAATGCACATCAGTCTTTGTTCATTTATGTACGCTTTCCTAATTAGTTTGTTTAAAGCCTCTCTTCAATTTGCAACTTGGTCATTGACATACACTCAGAACCTTACCATGTGGCCCCAGGCTAATGCCTGAAGTATACAAATAGTATGCCATGTCCAATACGATACATATCTCTATGCCACTAGCTGCTCATATGATGGCTCTTTCGCTACCCTATTGTAAACCCAATACCAAATTTTGTCAATATGAGCTTGATATTAGGATATTTTATACTGTAATGGTCTTGGAATAAGAAAAAAACCTGATATTACCCAACATTTGGGGCATATTTACAACCTTTACTTGCTTATTATATCACGTTTGTCAAGCCCATGCAAAAATATCTACGACCATCGACACTGAGGGTGGCTCCCCCCCTTTCTCTCCACTCAGAAGCCTGGGAAGGGGCTTTATTTTGGCTCTTAGAGCGTCTCTTATTGTAGAGTAAAGGGCTCCGGGCACAGCCTTATGACCCGGCGTTGCGAGGTAAGACCATTCTATGTTTGGTAGAGCGTCAATTACTCTCGCTGTATCGGCGATATCTTCAATGTAGCGTTTCCTTCGCTTTCGTGTGTATGGATCCAGGAAATCGGGGCAATCAGGCATCGACCCAAAATGAGAACCAGTCTGTCTATTGAGAACTATGGCTGGTTCTCCTTCTCGTGAATATAGAGTGACCATCTTGGGTGCTGTTCTGAGGGCTTGCTCCACCATATAAGAGGGGATTTTTACGCTATCGGGGTTGGATACATCAGCACCGGCATTGCCTAATATATCAATTGCCTCCTGACACTCGAAAGCGACCCCGGTTCTTTCCAGAATTTGGAGAGTAGCGAAATGCAATTCTTCTATCTGTTTATCCGATAAAATGCGAAATTGGGGGCTACCGTAGTGGACATAATTGGCGCGCATGAATATATATCTCCTTAAAAGAATTTATCAACTTGCAACTAATTTCTTCACCAATTCAACAGCCGAGCCTGCCTCTAGGGCATAACCATCGGCTGCTATTGACTTGGCAAATTCCCCTAATTTAACCAACAAGGACTTGACATTGTCAAGTCCTTACATGGCATTGGCAGACATTACTGCTCCCTTTACAATCCCTTCGGGGCATAATCACCACCCATGGCATCAATAGCTATTTTCATTTCTCTACCCTCACCTTTGTTTCTCCAGTAATTACGGATTCACCATTTTGATTCCGGCAGAGCACATCGCAGTGAATCGAGGTTTGGCCTTCGCTTTTCTCGATCTTAGATATCCTGCCGCTCACTGTTATGGTATCGCCCGGACGGGCCGGAGTTTTAAACCTTACGGTGAGCTTGCCCTCGGCTAGCCAGCTTCGCCCAAAGGCAGCGCTCATCATTTGAGAAACATAGGCTAAAATGAGCATACCATGGGCAATAGTACCACCAAGAGGGGTCTTCTTAGCAAAATCCTCATCTATGTGGATGGGATTGAAATCCCGGCTAGCCTCAGCGTAGAGGTTGATATGCTCTTGAGTAACAACCTTCCTAAACTCGGGTAGGCTCATTCCCTCACTTAACTCAGCTAGCTGTCCCAGACCCATTTCCATTACGTATCCTCACCATACGCGGGCAATATAAAACTGGTTTTCCCGGCTAGCACTGCCTTCTGTCTCTGATTGAAGACATTAAGCTCAACAGTCAAAAGGTGGAATTTGCCACGGCTCTGCTTCCGGCTCACCTTGGCATAGCTGGTGATAGTATCTTTAATACTTACGGTGTCTATGAATTCAAGCTCCTGAGAGACATGAATGGTTCCTGATGGTAACGAAATGCTCTCTGATAATGCCGCCATGGCATAGGCGGCTACCGCCATGGGAGGAACCAGCTCAGTATCCTGATATAGGCTGCTCGTGTCCTCAACTGCCTTGAGGTACATGGCCACCATTGAGGAATCCAGCTTATAACTGCTAGGAGGAAACTCATAGCCGGCTTCGAATTGTTTATATTCAACCTTTTGCTCCTTGGGCATATACAACTCCTGCCAGCTTTGTGACAATGCTAATACCCGATTGTTTGCTAGCATAGAAATTCTAGGTATAGATGTGGAAATTCTAGCACTGGTGAAAGTCTTTGTCAAAGCTTGCCAGTCTATCCCTCTATAGTACTGCCCCCAAGCGTTACCATCTCCCTATTTACAATTGACTCAGGCGGCGTAGAATTGTATCAGGCATATAGCTAAATTGAACATTTTCAATGGAGGAAAGGAGGTGGTCTATCGAGCAGCTGTCGAATGATTACGTTAGAACTGTACTGGCATATGCGTATGCCTAAAATAAAAATTTGAACGGAGGT
>JAUVZE010000056.1 GCA_030602665.1 Dehalococcoidia bacterium | reverse complement strand
CTACCTACTAAGGATGGTTTTCCTCTTGACGATAGTATATCACAGTGTTATGTCAGCCCCAAACACCCCAGCGACTACATACGGCAACTCGGCGAGGCTTTGAGTTTAGCTTCTCAAGCGCTCACGCTCTTAATAGCTTGCAGCTCACTGAAGGATGAGTTCATTGTTTATTCTCTGGTTTTTGGTGGGTTACGAGTGAGCGAGCTAAAGCATCTTCGAAGAAGCTGGTAAATTAGAGGAGAGGACGATAACCGCCCCTTCAAGGGAGAGAGATTTTATAAGACATTATGGGGGATACTATAATAACAATATCCTATTTTTCCACCCACTTTTCAACCTGGAGCAAAGTAGTGTTGGTGCAGAATGCACCAGCTGGTGATTTGGCATCCTTGGTCAGTACATTGGCGCAGCCGCCGTGGTCTATCCCTTTTTCATCGGGGTCATACCAAGCACCCTGCGGGATATTCACTACACCGGGCATTATCCTTTGTGTAACCTCAGCCGGAAGAACCGTTTGTCCCCGGTCATTATAGACTCGAACCAAGTCCCCGTTAGAGATGCCCCTAGCCTGGGCATCAGCAGTATTTATCTGTACGCTTTGAGGAATCAGCTCTCTAAGCCAAGGTATATTGTCAAACTGACTGTGTGCCCGTCTACGGGCATGGGTGGTGACAAGTTGCAATGGATACTTCTTCGCCAGAGGGTCGTTCCGGCCCTCCCAGACCTCAATATACTTTGGAATGGGTGGAAGCTGAGGGTTATCCCAGTCGGCTAACTCTTGAGAATATATTTCGATCTTCCCTGAAGGAGTAGGGAAAGGGTGATTCTCCAAGTCTTCGATTTGTTCCTTAAAAGCCACATAGGGCTCATCAGTTGGGAACCTATAAAGGGCCTTCTTCTTAAGCGTTTCGTAATCGGAACCTTCTCTGTCCTTGGCAAAGACCTCTCTAAATCCCTCTACTATGCCCTTTAGCCATTCCTCTTCCGTTTTATCGTTATAATCATCGATACCCATTGCCTTGGCTATTCCGCTGGCTATCTCGAGGTGAGACTTAGATTCATAAAGAGGTTCTACAGACTTGTTTACCATACCATACCAGGGAGTAGCCCCACCACTGGTAAAATCATTTCTTTCAAAGTAGGTATTGACCGGGAGCAATATATCGGCATACTTGGCGGTAAGTGTCATAAACTGCTCCTGAACAGCAATAAACTCTAGAGCCTTAAAAGCTTCTATGGCCTTATTAGTATTTAGAACCTGGTTGACATAGTTAGTATTTGCCAGATAGAGAAGCTTGTAATCGGCAGGATAGCCACCGGCCTTGCCTTTTAATACGGCATCGGCTATCTGACCAACATTTATTTTTACACTGCTATTCGCTTTAGAGCCGCGTGCTTTAACGGTATCCCGGCGCGCCGGCCATCCCTCCTCAACCGGATTCCTGGGAGCACCCATCCGCCCCTTGGTGCGGGCTAGAAAAGGCATCTCCCCACCCCAGTACTCGCCACCCCATGACCTGCCGCCGGAACTTCCCCCGCTGATACCTATATTGCCGGTCATAGCCGATAAGGTAATAGCAGCGCGGTGATACTGCTCCCCATAGGCAGTACGCCCCGGCGCGATGCCGGTAATCAAGGCTGCCGGCTTGGTGGTGGCGTATTCTCGGGCTAACCTTTCGATGGTAGCTGCCTTTGCGCCAGTAATGGCCTCTGCCCAGGCAGGTGTCTTTGGTATACCGTCGTCAATGCCTAATACATAGTCCCTGAATTTCTCGAAACCTACGGTATATTTGTCGAGGAATGCTTGGTCCTGGAGGTTTTCTGTAATAATCACATAAGCCATGGCAATAAGCATGGCGGCATCAGTACAGGGGTAAATAGGTACCCATTCATCAGCGAAGGTGGCTGCGGAATCTGTATACCTTGGGTCGATAGCTATGATTCTGGCGCCTGTTTCCTTAGCCTGGGCCAAATAGTATGGAGTATTGCAACGGTGGATTGAAACCGCCGGGTCCCACGCCCACATTATTATCAGTCGGGAGTTGAGAAGGTCGTCCCTGGTACTGTTAGTCATATGCGTTCCGTAGGTAGCGCATTCGGCAAAGACGCCACCCTCGTAGGAAAAAAAGCCCCAAAGTGGAGTATAACCTCCGGCCATGCAGAGTAATCTGTGCATTGGTGCCATGGTATGGAGAGTATGTATGTCAGCCAGTGAACAGAAATAGATAATAGATGCTGGGCCATAGGTATCTCTGACCCGTATTAGCTCTTTAGCCACCGTGGAAAACGCTTCGTCCCAGGAGATTCGCTCAAACTTGCCTTCGCCCCTGGCCCCCACCCTCTTCATGGGATACTTGAGGCGGTCTGGAGCATACAGCCGCTGTCGGTAAGCACGGCATCTTAGACAAGCCCGGAATTGAGGCTCTTCTCCATCATCAGTTTCGATCCTAATAACTGCACCGTCTTTAACGTGAACTCTGAGCAGGCACGCTCCACCGCAGTGGCTATTACATACAGTGTAGATAATCGTTTCATTATTCTCTGTTTGTTGGTTATTTTCGCTCATTTTTCCTCCGATGAAATTGCCTTGTCTGGCAGATGTTTCGGTTTAAATATAATGGAAGGCTTGGTGTTTGATGAATATGTAAAACCAACAGCCTCTTGAATATCTCCATGTTTTACCTTCAGTTCTTCTATCGAACCCCAGTCCAAGGCTCGCATAATGCAGGCATCCACGCAGATAGGGTTTTTGTTCTCTTCCAGCCTGTCCAGACAAAAGTCACATTTCTCCATCTTTGCCCCTTTTTCGGCTCCAAACTGAGGGACATCATAGGGACATACTCTGAGGCAAAGCCTCCCGGCACAGTTCACGCACCTCTTGGCTTCGGTAATGGCCTGCTCCTCACCGTACCCCAGCGCTATCTCGTTAAAACTATGAACCCTTTCCTGTACAGAAAGAGTAGGCATTTCCTGCCGTTCGGCTTTAACAAGGTCAGCGGGTATCTCAACTTTAATATCTGAGGCTATGATGGGAACATCTATGTAGCTCTTTCCCAGAACCTCCCCCTTCAGATAGCGGTCGATGTAGTATGCAGCCCTCTGTCCAGCCGCAATAGCGTCGATAACCCAGGCCGTTCCTGTAACTGCATCTCCCCCGGCAAAGACCCCAGGACGACTGGTTTCCAGAGTTTCGGGGTCTACAGCGATGGTGCCACGTTTGGTTACCTTGATGTCGGTGCCCGCCAAGAGGGGGTTTAGCTCTGGAGATTGGCCGATTGCGAATATAATCGTGTCTGCCGATAAGACATGCTCGGATCCTTCAATGGCTTCGATGTGCAGTTTCCCATTCTTATCAAACTCCATCCAGCGCAGTTTAAGGCACACTACACCAGTAGCATATCCATTTTGGCACACAACTCTGTTGAAGGTGAGTGAGGGATAAATGATTATTCCCTCCTTCTCAGCCTCAGCAATGTCATAGTCTAGCGCTGGCATCTGCTCTCGGGACTCCAGGCATGCCACTTCCGCTTTTTGTGCTCCTAGGCGGAGAGCAACACGGGCACAATCAATGGCTATACCGCCACCACCGAGCACTAGGACTCTCTGGCCCAGCTTTATCTTATTACCCAGATTTACGTTGCGCAGGAATGAGGTGCCCACCAATACACTATCAGCTTCAGTGCCAGGAATAGATAGCTTATGGCCATTATGGGCCCCCACCGCAATGAAGATGGCTTTGTAACCCTGTCGAGATAGGTCATCCAAAGTCATCCCCTTACCTATAGGTGTGTTGGTCCTGATTTCTATCCCCAGACCTTTAAGATACTCAATGTCCCGGTTCAGGACTTCTCTCGGCAGGCGGTAATCAGGAATACCGACCGCCATCATGCCTCCTATAACAGGAAGTGCTTCAAAGATTGTAACCTTATAGCCTTTTCTTATCAGATCGTAGGCTACGGAAAGTCCTGCTGGCCCTGAGCCAATAATGGCCACACCCTGCTCTTTTGTCCTGGGAAGAGGAACCGTCTTTTCATCAACCACGGCATCATAGGCGAATCGCTTTAGGTCTCTAATAGCCAGGGGCTTATCAACTTCACTTCTTTTGCACTCACTTTCACAAGGCTGAGAGCATACCCTGCCCAAAACGCCAGGCAAAGGTAGTTTCTCTCTCATCAAGTCTAGTGCCTCCTTAAACCTACCTTTACTAATTAGAGCGATATAGCCTGGTACATCCACATGAGCTGGGCAGGTTACCTCACAGGCAGACACATTTATCTGGCCATTTCCGTTGGTGACCGTAATACCGCAGCGTGCACTCTCCTGACACTTTTCCCTGTCCACTACGACTATGCCGTCCTCTTCTCTTCTGGTTATCGCTTCGGCAGGACAAACTACGGCACAGAGAGGGTCCTCACAATGATAGCAGGCAGCGGAAAGGTAGGCCAAGAAAGGCTGAGGGAATTTCCCTTCTTCAAGTGGGGTTACCCTCCGCCAGTGAGCCGGCCCGGCGGGTATATCATGCCAGTCTTTACATGCTACGCAGCAGGTAAAGCACCCGATACACCTAGTCTGGTCGAAATAAAAGCCCGTCTGCATCACTACTCCTCTTCGACTTTTTCAATTTTGAGCCCAAATTTGACACTTATCAGTCTGTGGTGTTATTGGTTCGCCCCTTCACCTACAGTAGGGAATCCTTCTAGCTTCCATCCAATACACCCGCCCGTCATATTATAGACTTCCCAGAAATCAAGCTCCTCCATTATAGCTAAAGCGTTCCAGCCGGGACCATCACCACATGCGGAAACAGAATAAATGAGATACGCCTTATTCTTATCCAGCTGGTTAAGCTCATCCCTGAAAGTTTCAGAATCCAAATCTATGTTGATAGCATTTTCTAAATGCTCATAGGCAAATTCTTCCGGGGTTCGCAGATCAATAATGACAAAATCGGGATTAACCTGGTTTTCCTGGACTAAGGTAAACGCCTCTTGTGGGGTAACATTTTCAATTATCTGGGCTTTGCCAATACAACCACCAGCTAACACAGCTACAATAACCAGCGATACCGAGAGCACCAACATCACTAATTTTTTTAGACTCTTTTTTGCCAAGGTTATCACCCCCTTTCTTTTCAATTATATTCCTGCGTGCTTGTTAATCAGCCCTCCCTATTTCCAGCATCTTGTCCACAGCCAATTTTGCCTTGAGACGAATCTCTTCAGGAACCTTCACCTCAGGAGACATCTCCTCCAGAGACCACAGTATCTTTTCTAGGGTGATTCGTTTCATATTAGGGCAGACTGCTTGCTCAAAGGCAGGAATAAATTCCTTGCCCGGGTTTTCCTTTTTAAGCCTATATATAATCCCAATCTCTGTGCCCACAACTATCTCTTTAGCTTCTGTCTTCTGGGCGAACTTGATCATCCCGCTGGTGCTCAATGCCTCATCAGCAAGAGCAATCACCTCGGGCCTACATTCCGGGTGAACTATTATTTTGGCTTTTGGGTATTCTTGTTTCAGCCTGGTTATTTCCTGTGGCAGTATTCTGGCATGAGTGGGGCAATACCCAGGCCACAGTATCATCTTCTTATTGGTCTTGGTTGAGATGTAATGACCCAGATACTGGTCAGGAACAAATAGTATCTCATTGGCATCAAGACTTTCGATAACCTCGAGGGCATTGGCCGAGGTGCAGCAAATATCTGATTCTGCCTTAACCTCAGCCGAGGAGTTGACATAGCAAACTACGGTAGCATTTGAGAGCTCCTTTTTCCTCTCTCTGAGTTTATCGGCAGTAACCATATCGGCCATAGGGCAGCCGGCATTTATATCCGGAAGTAAGACTATCTTATCCGGGCAGAGGATAGAGGCTGTTTCTGCCATAAAATGAACTCCACAAAATACAATTACCTCGGCATCTGTCTTGGCAGCGTTTTGGCTCAAGCCTAAAGAATCACCGACAAAATCAGCTATGTCTTGGACTTCGCCCAATTGGTAGTTATGGGCGAGGATAACAGCCCCCCTTGTTTTCTTGAGGCTTAAAATTTTCCCAGTTAGTTCGACATGCTTATTTTCCATCAGTAACTATCCTCCAGCCCTCTCCAATACCCTTATTGTGTCCCCCACCTTCACCAATCCCCCCCTGATTACCTTGGCAAATACTCCCTCTTTGGGCATGATGCACTTGCCTATCTGACGATATATGGCACATCCGATATGGCACTCTTTGCCAATTTGGGTAAGTTCCAAGACAATCTCTTCTTCAATACGTATGTGTGTGCCAACAGGAAGCGAGACCAATTCTATCCCCTCAGTGGTAAGATTTTCGGCGAAATCCCCGGGGCCTACATCAAAGCCTAGACTTCGCATCTTACTAATACTTTCAATTGCCAGCAGGCTTACCTGACGATGGGTGCAGCAGTCAGCATGGGCATCACCAACAAGACCATAATCTTCCTTGAGGATACCTTCAGCTAAGGCCTCCTTTTTAGTGCCCTTTTTCTTGCTACCGCAAACAGCGACCACTTTAGCCATACCGTCATTACCTCAAACTAGCTGCCTACCAAAAGCACCTCCCTACCCTTCCCACCTCATCAGGCTAGGCTCTACTCAGCGACTATGAGCTGAAAACTCAGTCCTTGGTTTCGGCTTCCTCAGGTCTTTGTTTTAAAACTATATTCCCTTGATACTCCAAGCAGCGCTACTCCAGTTATACCAAGGGCAACTGCGGTGACTATCATGAAGCCGCCAGTGGCCATAGTTACGGTAATAAGACCGAAGGCGACCACAGCAAGGTACAAATAGTTCTCCAGGTTCAACGCCTGGGCGTAGGTCAACTGCTTCGTGTCCGTGGGGTCATATCGCCCCCCACCCAACAGGTCTTCATATGACGTTGCTATTCCCCGGCGATGCTCCCTGATGGTATCACCGGCTTCTTGCGCTTCCGCCAAGGAGTCGATTACCTGGCCTTCCGTCTCTGCATCCGCAATGCCGAGAGTTATATGTTCTACCCGCATCGCCTCTTTTAG
>JAUVZE010000088.1 GCA_030602665.1 Dehalococcoidia bacterium | reverse complement strand
GCGGCTTTGGAGCGCCGCTTCCAGCCCATCTTGGTAAAGGAACCTTCTGTAGACGAAACTTTGGAAATTTTACATGGTGTTAAGGAGCGCTATGAGGAACATCATCGCCTGACGATAGGTGATGAGGCACTGCGTTCAGCAGCAACATTAGCCGCCAGATATATCCCCGACCGTTTTATGCCGGACAAGGCTATTGACCTGGTTGATGAGGCGGCATCAAGAGTAAACATCCAACACCGAACGATGCCTATTACCTTGAAGGAAGCCAGGCAAGCTGAGGATAGTGTGCGTAAGGATAAGGATGCTGCCTTAGCCACCCAGCAGTATGAGTATGCTGCTGAGCTGCGTGAACGTGAGCTGCAATTGGTGGAGAAAATAAAGAAGATAGAAGCCGAGTGGCATGCGGAGCGGGAGCAGGTGAAGCCAGTGGTAACCGCTGAGGATATCGCTGAGGTGGTGAGTATGTGGACCAGTATCCCAGTGGTACAGCTGACTGCTGATGAGACCAGTCGTCTGCTTCACATGGAGGAAGTACTACATAAGCGCATTATTGGTCAGGATGAGGCGATAAACATTGTGGCTAAAGCAGTAAGGCGAGCCCGAGCCGGTCTCAAAGACCCAAGGCACCCTATAGGCAATTTCATCTTTCTCGGCCCCACCGGTGTCGGTAAGACAGAGTTGGTTAGAGCACTGGCTGAGTTTATGTTTGGTAGTGAGGAGGCACTGACCAGGCTTGATATGTCTGAGTTTATGGAGAGACACACGGTCGCCCGACTGGTTGGGGCTCCACCGGGGTATGTTGGCTATGAAGAAGGTGGGCAATTAACTGAGGCAGTAAGGCGTAAGTCATATTGCGTCATACTTCTGGATGAAATTGAAAAGGCTCACCCGGACGTGTTCAATATACTCTTGCAGATATTTGACGATGGTCACCTGACTGATGCTAAGGGTCGCCGGGTTGATTTCCGCAACAGCATTATTGTCATGACCAGCAATGTGGGTGCTGAGCTAATCAGGAAAGGTAGCACCATTGGTTTTACTGTTCACGATGAGGCTAAAACTCGGCAGGAGTCCTACGAGAGGATGAAGGAGAAGCTACTTGGGGAGCTAAAGAAGACTTTCCGCCCCGAGTTTCTTAATCGTATTGATGGGGTAGTGGTATTTCACGCCCTGACTAGGGAGCATATCCGAGAAATAGTGGATTTGATGCTGGTTTCGGCAACTCAGCAACTGGCGGAAAAGGAGATTAAGCTAGAGGTAACCGAGGCGGCTAAAGATTTCTTGGGTGAGAAGGGTTACGATGAGGTCTTTGGGGCTCGACCGCTACGCCGAGTGATTCAGGATATGGTTGAGGATAAACTTTCCGATGATTTGCTCCGGGGCAAATTCCAGTCAGGGGATACAGTGGTGGTTGACATGGAGGAGGGAGAGATTGTCGTACACCCAGCGGCGGTGGGCATTACTGAGGGATAATAAACTAAGTTCTCGTGGCTGATAGACTAGCTTTTTATATAAAGGGCGGACAAACTGGGATAAATAATACAACCGCCCTTTAAATTCACCCAAAATTGATTGGTTAGCATTAAATAAGAGGAACATTAAAAGCGGGGTAGAGACATGATAGCAGTAGATTGGGGGCAGGCTGGGCAAATTGGTGGTGTTGGTTTTGCGACGGTCTTTGCGTTGTTAATTATTTTAGCCGTAGTTATATGGCTAACCGGGTTGGTGCTTGGTAAAATCAGCATGGGTAAGAGTGAAACTGATGACAAGAAGAGAGGAGATTAAAAAGTGGCGCAAGAAAATGTAGAGGTTCCCATAACAGGTAAGATTGTTGGTGTCAATGTCAAAGTAGGCGATACGGTTAAAGAAGGAGACACACTTTGTCTGCTGGAATCCATGAAGATGGAAAACCCTATACTGGCTCCGGTAGACGGCACCATTACTCAGGTGGGAGTCTCGGTTGAACAAGTAGTCAAGCCCGGCGACCTAGTTGCCATCATTGAGTACTAAAAAGTTGGCGATTGATGTTTGGCTTTTTTGAAACTGGGCTTCAACATTTCTACTGGGGCAATGGTTTGATGCTCCTTATTGGGGTGGCTCTAATCTACTTGGGAATCTCCAAGAAGATGGAGCCTCTTTTATTAATACCCATAGGTTTTGGCATTCTACTGGTCAATCTGCCCCTAGGTGGCTTGATGGATTACGAACTACAGATAACAAGCCAGGCAGAGATGCCAAGCCGGGTAGTCAGTATTGAGGTGGATGAAGGGGCTAAGATTAGTGAGGGCGATATTATCTTGCAGTTGGACTCAGGGGAGGTCTTGGCGCCAATCGGTGGTAGGATTACGGAAATCAAGACCTCACCAGGTCAGGAAGTCACCCCTGATGAAGTACTAGCGGTAATGATAACGACGGCACAGACAGAGCTACCAGTACAACCAGTAGGCTTACTCTCCAGAATATTTCAGTATGGGATTATGTGGCAGGTGATACCGCCTCTCATCTTCCTTTGCCTGGGGGCATTAACCGACTTCGGCCCGATGATAGCTAACCCAAGGACTCTGTTGCTCGGTGCGGCTGCCCAATTTGGTGTCTATTTTGCCTTTTTTGCCGCATTACTCTCTGGGTTTAATATAGCCGAGGCAGCCTCTATAGGGATAATCGGTGGTGCCGAGGGACCAACTACAATCTATGTTACCTCTATTCTTGCCCCCCATATAATAGGGGCTACCGCTGTAGCCTGCTACACCTATATGGCGCTGGTGCCTATTATCCAGCCCCCGATAATAAGATTGCTCACTACCAAGAAAGAGCGAGCTATATATATGAAACCACAACTGCGCGAAGTCTCAACACGGGAGAAGATATTATTCCCCATAATTGCCTCTATAATTGTCATATTAGTTGTTCCCTTGTCAGCCCCGCTTATTGGTATGTTCATGGTGGGGAACTTATTTGCTATGTCCGGTGTCACCGAAAGGCTCAGCAAAACGGCCTCTACTGCCTTTATAGACATCCTGACTATATTCCTTACGCTATGTATAGGCGCCACCATGACCGCCGATAATTTTCTCCTGCCGAGAACCTTGCTAGTCCTCGTGTTGGGAGTGGTGGCCTTTGCTACGGCTACTGCAGCCGGTGTTCTAATGGCTAAATTGATGAACCTCTTTTCCAAGCAAAAGATTAATCCCATGATAGGTGCTGCCGGCGTCTCGGCAGTACCTATGTCAGCCAGAGTGGTGCAGAAAATGGGGCAAGAGGCTAACCCCAGAAACTTCCTGCTGATGCATGCTATGGGTCCTAATGTGGCTGGGGCTATTGGGGCGGCTATCGCCGGTGGCGTGTTCTTAGGTATGGTGGGCTAGCATATTACTTTGGACACTTACCTCTTCTAATTCAATTAACATTATTTATTGACCTCACCCCCTTTATCCCCCTCTCCTTTTAAGGAGAGGGGGAAGAGTATCAGAAGAGAGGCTTAGCCTCTCTTTAACTCTCTTTTATTACTGGCTACTTTGGGGGGAAGAGATTTTTGGGAGGGGGCTAAGCTCCTCATTCACCTACGCTCTCCTTTCGCATTAACAGGGAAGCCCGAAGGGGCGTCAGCCCCTTCGGAAACTATAATTCCCCCTTCCCTTACTAAGGGAAGGGGGTCAGGGGGATAGGTTGCTAAAGGTCTTTAAAACCCTTGCCTTATTGTTCAAAATAGAATAAAGTTATTCTGTGGGTAGAATAGATAAACCCCATACTAGGACCATCTTTGTTTGTCAGCAGTGTGGCAAGGAGAGCCTTAAATGGCTGGGACGCTGCCCTAATTGCCAGCAGTGGAATAGCTTTGTCGAAAAAGCAGTAACTGCTCCAACTACTCCCTTTCCGTCTATTTCCCCGGTTAACCTGCCCCAAGAGCTGTCTCAGGTGGTTATTGAAGCCGCCGACCGCTTTCCACTCCCCTTGGCTGAGTTTAATCGGGTGCTGGGTGGTGGACTGGTGTCTGGCTCCCTGGTGCTAATAGGTGGTGACCCTGGTATTGGCAAATCAACTCTATTGCTTCAGGTTTCAGCCTTGATAGCTCAGACTAAAGGTACGGTAGTCTATGTTTCTGGTGAGGAGACCGGGCATCAGATTAAGCTCAGGTCGGAGCGTCTGGGGGTAACTGGTGAGAAGCTCTACCTGCTGGCTGAGACCAACCTGGAGGTTATCTTAAGCCAGATTGAGCAGCTACAACCTAGTCTGGTGGTTATAGATTCCATTCAGGCGGTTTACCTCCTTGAGTTGGATACCGCGCCCGGCAGCGTAACCCAGGTGCGAGAGTGCACCCTACAGCTGATGCACTGGGCAAAGCAGAGTGGTGTGCCCCTTTTCATTACTGGCCATGTAACCAAGGATGGTGCCATTGCTGGCCCCCGGGTGCTGGAGCACATCGTTGACGTGGTGCTCTATCTTGAGGGTGAGCCTTTTAGTGCCTATCGGCTGCTGCGCTGTGTGAAGAATCGCTTCGGCTCAACGAACGAGGTAGGCGTTTTTGAAATGAGGGAGCAAGGTCTGGTAGAAGTGGATAATCCATCGCTGGCATTCCTGTCGCAGCGGGGGGATGAGACCATAGGTTCAGCAGTAGTGCCTACCCTTGAAGGCACGCGCCCGCTGCTGGTGGAGATTCAAGCCCTGACCAATCCCACCAGCTTTGGCTTACCCCGGCGCACCGCCAATGGAGTTGACTTTGGTCGGTTGCTGATGATTACCGCAGTGCTAACCAGGCGGGTTGGCCTGAGACTCGGTAATCAGGATATTATCGCTAATGTTACTGGTGGCCTTAGAATAGGTGAGCCGGCGGCTGATTTGGGCATTGC
>JAUVZE010000002.1 GCA_030602665.1 Dehalococcoidia bacterium | reverse complement strand
AATTGCCTCTACCGCTTCTCTCTGCGCCGGGTTAAGTTCAGCCAAAACATCCATCAGGCTTATTATAGCATTCGTTTAAGACAAGATAAAACCACAAATCTAACTCAGTATGAACTAATGAATTGATAGCTACAATTTACTTACTTTTACCTACCAATGTGCCTGTATAAATATTGTAAAGTTTACTTGACAAATATTGTAAAGTTAGCTATAATTATTTATAGTTTTTATATAGGAGGTCGAAATGAAAATATCGGAAATCTTTCAAAAAGAACCAGATGAAAATAGTTTGACTTCTATGCAAAGAGACGTACTCGAATTCTTCAAAAGACATCGAGGAGAGGTTTTCCCCTACGGCGACCCTGAGATATACGAAGAGCTAAAACATTTGAAACCCGCTGCAATAGATTGGTCACTATGGGCACTTAATGACAACGGCTTCCTAGCTAAATATAAAGTCAAGAGTGCTACAAAGGTAAGACGTAAAACATTCTTTGGTTTTTCTGAGGATATTAAGAAACTTGAAGCCGAAGATAATAAGCTAAAAAAGACGTAGAAACTGCGTCGAAAGAGTAACTAAAATTAATGCAACCTACCCCTGATAGATATACAGCGGTTCGTTATCAGTTATGAGCCTTGTTTGTTTGGACAGCTCACCCCTTAGGTGCTTAGGCAAAGAAAACATTCCTTGATGGGTCAATCCATCGTAAAACTTCAGCCTGGTTAGCGACCGAGCTGAAATGCGGTTGTCTACCTCGGTAGCTGAAAGTAGGCGAGGGTCAAGGTTTGACGAGGCAAGACAAAATCCCCACGGACCACCAAAGGAAGGAACATCTGTCTGATAAGGACAAACTATAGGAAAAACACTTCTCAGTGTGTGATTGACCGCAGCAAAATTTAATAACTCGTTCCAGGCAGCTGACCCAGCTTGAACGCAAATAATGCCGTTAGTGCCAAGCCTGTCTTTAACTAGCTGATAAAATTCCTGAGTATATAGCAAATAAGCTGGCCCCCTCTCTATAGGGTCAGGCAAATCAATAATGATTATGTCAAATTCTTCCCCACATTTAGCCAGATAATCTCTGGCATCAGCATGGTATAATTCGGTTCTCTTATCCTTAAAGGAGCCTCGGCTATGGTCAGGTAGAAATTTTTGGCATAGAGCAATTACCTCGGCATCAATGTCAATCATCACTGCCCGTTTCACTGTGTTATGAGACAATACCTCTCTTAAGGTGGCGCCTTCACCACCACCAGCGATAAATACTGTCTCTGGACAGGAATGAGTTATCATCGCTGGTTGAACCAAAGCCTCATGATAGATAAACTCATCCGCCTCACTGGACTGAATCTTGCCATCCAGTACCAAACATTTACCGAAACTACCACTGCGAATAATTTCGATAGATTGGAACTGCGACTGCCCACTATACAGCACATCTTGGAGGCTATGCAGTTGAATTAAATTTTGGCTTACTCTATCGTAAAACCATTTATCAGGGTCTATATCCATAGTTCCTATTCCCCACCACCCACTTGAGTGTCTAGAATTCCTCTTGGCACCTCTATCATAGAGTGGTTACTGGCACCAAGCTTCTCAATTAATAGCTCTGCTGCCTTCTCTGGCTGGACGGAATTGCCACAAGTGAAAATATCAACGGCGGCATAACCATATTCTGGCCAAGTATGAATAAAAAGATGGGATTCAGCGATAACCACCACCCCACTCACCCCTTGAGGATTAAACTGGTGGAAGGACTCCCCCAGTACTGTTGCCCCGCATTCACTTGCCGCCAACATCAGAGCACTTTTGAGAAAGCCTAGGTCATTTAACACCTCCTGATTGCAGTCCTTCAGTTCCAGCAGTAAAAGTTTTCCTAGTGCATTCAATCACCTGCCCTCCTTAGAAGATTTGTTAATTACCTGGTGTCTAAGTCAAACCAGGCAACTTCGACCGCTAATTAAACTACAAACCAGATTTTATATAATAACTTCACTTTTGGCAATACCCCCCTAGCTGGCCATACCCAGCCCTTGATACACCGTCTGAAAACTGAAGTGCTTCTCCATAATTTCAGTAAGCTTAGGTAGCTTCTTCTCCTGGTTAAATCTGGCCTTATTCAGAGCATTTTCAATAGCCATCACTGTAGCCATAGTATCGCTCTTGACGACAATAATAGGAACATTCTTATCCTCAGCTCTATACCGAACCGCCGGGATTGGTGCTGTATTGCCACTGAGAATAAGACACCTCATTGAGGTCTCCAGAGCTGCTATCTGCATATCCGGCCGTTCACCTCTAACCACTACGGCCTTATTGGTTTTACGCCCAAAGTATTCCGGACCGGGGTCAACAGTCATTGCTCCCAGCATAAGGTTCTCCACTAGCTCCCCTGATTTCTCAGTACAGTTCAATATTTCCCCCTGAAGGTGCCTAGCTAGCTCGCCTACAGACAAGGCAAATAGAACCCTGTCTTCGGGGAGCACCCCTAGTATCTTTATTCCGTCTCCACCACGTTGAGAGGTTATCTCGTTGCGCACACTTTCTACTTGACTTCGTGGCACTTTATTTAATACTATACCCAGTAAATATTCCCCCCAATCCTGGTAGCTATTATTAAGTTTAACCTGAGATAACTCTCTAGAATAGCCCTCAACAATAATTGCCCTAGCATCCAGTGCTTCTACTATACTCCGTTCACACACTCCTTCCACAATAACCACATCCTTACCCCGGGAAACTTGGTCATAGGCTTCTCTAATCCTGTTTACCACCTTGTCCTGACCACTGATAACCGGGCAAATACTATCCAGCGGTTCATCTAAGCTAAGAATTTGCTTGATAAAAAGGGCATCGCTATCACTACCTTCTGCCTCTTTAGCCAGAATCGGTTTTAAAAAGCCTACCTTCTGGCCATTGCTTAGCAGATGCTTAGCCAAGCCAGCACAAATGGTAGTCTTACCTACACCTTCAGCTAAAGAGGTTACATACAATGCCGCCAAGTTACACCTCCACTGCACTTATTTTGCCAAATCTATTATAACTACTTACATCCCATTGGTAAAGGAGAGCCAACATATAAAATACGCAAGTTTGACAAAGACAGCCCAGCCAATTAGAATGCTGGAAGTTGGAGAGTTTGACTCATTAGGCCGAAGTGAGGTGCCAAAACATGTTATATGGCGCTGGCAAATACACCTACGAACTAGTTGACGGGTGGGCGAAGCTCCCTGAAGGGTGTTCATTCGGCGACGTCGGCAGCTTGTCTATCGATTCGCAAGACAGGGTGTATGTATTAAATAGAGGTGCTCACCCGGTAATGGTCTTTGCACGTGAGGGTGACCTGCTGGCTACGTGGGGTGAAGGATTCTTCTCTAAACGTGCTCATGGTAGCTGTGTTGGTCCTGATGATTCCGTCTACTGCACAGACGATGGCAACCATACGGTGTCTAAATTCACCCCGGAAGGTAAGCTGCTGGCACGCTGGGGCGGTCAAGGACAACAAGACAAGGGGACTGCCCTGTTCCTGACTCCTCATGCCATAGCAGTTGACTCACGGGGCGACCTGTATGTTGGTGAAGTCTCCAATACCGCCGATGGAGTTGACCGTGGAGTCAAAACCGTGCAGAAGTTTGCCCGGATGAGTTAGGCAGCGTACTCTGCCAGCCATGGTTTAGAAAGGTTGAGGTGAGTAGATTGGATTCATTTGACAGACAATGGCAGCGCTGGTTTCCTGAAGATAGAGACAAGAAGCCTACACCGCCCGTCAAGCGCGGATGGACAACCGCCAGGGTGTTCCTAATACTGGCTGGGGCCTTGACCCTGTTTATTCTCATAAATATATCGAAGGGGTGGTATAGCGAGTGGCTCTGGTTCAACAGCCAGGGTTATGGCAGTGTCTTTACTACTATCCTGAAGACCAAGGTGCTCATCTTCTTCTCGGCAGCCATCATCTTTGGCATCTTGTTTTTGGGAAACCTGGTGCTGGCGACACGCCTGGCACCCAAGACCGAGCCAAGTTTTTGGCCTTGGGCCATAGTGCGCCGGCTACAGCCGATACTCAGGTTAAACGTTATCCTGGGAACGGTACTGCTCAGTCTAATATTTGGTCTGGTAGCCCAGGGGAATTGGGAGGTTGTACTTCGGTTCTTCAACGGGCAGCCCTTTGGCATCACCGACCCGGTTTTCCATAGGGAGATTGGCTTCTACGTCTTCTCACTGCCTTTCCTTCACCTGCTGCGAGGCTGGCTCCTGGGCGCGCTGATAGTCACCCTTCTTGGCAGTGCCGGCGTATATCTTCTCAGCTATACGGTGCAGCGACTTAGGTTTGACTTTGCTAGGCCAGTATTAGCCCATATTGGTGGACTAGTCATAGCTATCCTGGGTCTTTTTGCCTGGGGTTACTGGCTTGGCATCTGGGAACTGGTTTTCTCCACACGGGGAGTAATCTTCGGAGCCAGCTATGCTGATATGCATGCCAAGCTTCCAGCACAGTGGATTCTTTTGGCGGTAGTGCTCATCGTTATAGGTCTCGTTCTGGTTTCCGTATGGCAGCGTAAGTTTCGCTGGTTGCTCTACGGCATCGGGGGATGGATTGTGGTGGCTATCATCGTCGGGGGTATCTTCCCCACCGTGGTACAGCGCTTTCAGGTGGAGCCCAACGAGCTGGCTCGAGAGAGACCCTACATTGAATACAATATTCAGTTTACCAGAGAGGCTTTTGCTCTGAACCGGGTTGAGGAGCAGCCTTTCCCTGCCGAGGAGGCTCCAACCCCCCAGGACATAGCTCAAAACGAGGTAACCATCAACAACATCCGGCTCTGGGACTCTCGTCCGCTAAAGGACACCTATAACCATATCCAGTCCATTCGGCTCTACTATGATTTCAATGATGTCGATGTCGACCGCTATACCATTGATGGCGAGTACCGGCAGGTCATGCTATCGGCCCGAGAATTATCTGCGGAGAAATTGCCTGTGCAGGCGCAGACCTGGGTCAACCGTCGGCTACAGTTCACCCATGGCTACGGTCTTGCCCTAAGCCCGGTTAATGAGGTCACTGCTGAGGGGTTGCCGGTATTGCGGGTAAAGGATATACCCCCGGTTGGTATCTTCGATATTGAGCGGCCTGAGATATACTTTGGGGAAAAGACGAATGATTACGTAATTGTGGGAACAAAGACCGATGAGTTTAACTATCCTATGGGTGATGAGAATGTCTTCACTCGCTACCAGGGCAAGGATGGGGTTAGCCTGGGCAGTTTCATCCGCCGATTAGTCTATGCCTGGCAATTTGGCGACCTTAATATCCTTATCAGTGGCGAGTTAACCCTTGAGAGCCGGGTGCTCTATTATCGGAACATCAGGGAGAGGGTGAATCACCTGGCGCCATTTTTGAAGTTGGACAGTGACCCCTATCTGGTGGTGATGGAGGGAAGGTTATTCTGGATACAGGACGCCTATACTACCACTGACCGCTATCCCTATTCTAAACCGCTTGGAAAGCTAAACTATATTCGCAACAGCGTGAAGGCAGTTATTGATGCCTACGATGGCAGTGTAACCTTCTATATCACTGACCCAGATGATGCTTTGATACAGACCTACCAGGCCATCTTCCCCAAGCTCTTCGTCCCCGCTGGGCAGGCGCCCGAGTCCTTGCAAGCCCACTTCCGTTATCCTGAGGACTTCTTCAATATCCAGGCCGCGGTATACCAAACCTACCACATGGAAGATGCCCGGGTATTCTACAATAAGGAAGACCTGTGGGCGGTGCCTAAGGAGCTCTATTTCGGCACAGAACAGGCTATGGAGCCCTACTACATCATCATGCGCCTGCCCGATGAGGAGAAGGAGGAGTTTTTACTCATGTTGCCCTTCACCCCAGTGAACAAGAATAATACCATTGGCTGGCTGGCTGCCCGCAGTGATGGAGAAAACTACGGGAAGCTGCTTGCCTACCTCTTCCCCAAGGAGCGGCTAGTGTATGGTCCCAGCCAGATTGAGAACCGAATCTCGCAGGATACCGTCATCACTGAGCAGCTTGCCCTGTGGGGTCGTGGTGGTTCTCGGGTTATCCGTGGCAACCTGCTGCTGATTCCTTTAGGCGAATCCAACCTGTATGTGGAGCCGGTCTTCCTCCAAGCAGAGGCTGGTGGGCTTCCACAGCTGAAGCGAGTTATTGTGGCTGCCGGCGACCAGATAGCTATGGAACCCACGTTAGGGGAAAGTATCGCCGCTATCTTTGGCGCTGAGGTACCACCAACTGAACCAAAACCGCCGACTCCAACTGAACCGGAGGAGCCAGTATCCGCTGAAGTAGCCAGTCTAATTGAGGAGGCTAAACAGCACTACGACCAAGCTCAACAGTATCTCAAGGCAGGTGATTGGGCTGGCTATGGGGAAGAGTTAGAGGCTCTGAAGGCGGTACTGGACCGGCTGGCAGAACTCGCTGCTGAAGAGAGAAGCTAGCCTATAGAGCAAATCCCCTATACCTAGCTCTCAACTAAGTCAATTTCTTATGCATTGATTTTTAGTTGTATAATTGTTAGCAACCGCAATTCCCTAGGTGCTATTAGTCAGGTAATTACTATGATTATTAAGAACAAGGATACGGTGGCTACAACCAAGTTAAGAAAACAGGCTTTAGACATTATTGAAGCCGGCATCACCAGGGTTCTTCCACCAAACATTATGAAGTCCGCGGTGAGATATGATACGGCTGGCAGAATTCTTACCATAAATGGTGACACCTATCGTCTATCTACAGGCCGGGTATTTGTTATCGGAGGGGGCAAAGCATCTGGCCTTATGGCAGAAACACTAGAGAATATAATACACCCGGAGAATATATCCGCCGGCGTGGTTAATTGTAAAAGCGGGTATTATAAAACAAACAAAATCAAAATAATACCCGCTGGCCATCCGCTCCCAGACCGAAGGGGTATTGAGGGTGTCAAAAAGATACTGGCTCTTAGAGAGCATTACTCCATAAATGAAAACGATTTAGTAATATGCTTAATTTCAGGCGGCGGTTCTGCTTTGATGCCCTATCCGGTTGATGAAGTAAGTCTAAGGGATAAACAAATCATTACAGAGCTATTACTAAGCTCTGGAGCTGAAATAGATGAAATTAATGCGGTAAGAAAACACTTGTCCCAGATTAAAGGAGGGTGGTTAGGTCATTTTTATTCACCGGCAACTGTTGTTTCCCTGATATTATCTGACGTAATTGGCAATAACCTGGCAGCCATTGCCTCTGGCCCCACCTTCCCTGACCCCACAACTTTTTCAGATGCCTATAATGTATTGAAAAGATATGATTTATTAGCCAAGGCACCCAAAAGTGTTACCGACTTCCTAAGAAAGGGTTGCCAGGGCGAGGTGGCAGAAACACCCAAAACCTTAAATAATTGTCACAACTACATAATTGGCGATAACAGACTAGCCTTGGAAGCTATGCTTCAGAAAGCAAACGAGATGGGACTTAAGCCATATATTGTTACTGCCGAGCAGAAAGGTGATACCACTGCTGTTGCCCACTCTAGAGCAAGGGAGATACTGAACTTAAGATATGCTGGATATGATGCCATTCTAATTGGTGGTGAAACCACTCCGAAACTGCCGGTCACTGCTGGAAGAGGAGGCAGAAATCAGCACTACGCAGCTGTATCTATGTTGGCTATGAAACAATACGCTGGCCAATGGGTAGTCGCCAGCGTAGGGACAGACGGCTCGGACTTCTTACCTGATGTGGCTGGTGCTATAGTTGACAATAACTCGTTAGATATTGCCAAAGCCAAGGGAATAGATGTGCAATCCTATCTTGAAAGGTATGATAGCAACACATTATTAGACAAGATTGGTGGCTCTCTGGTAATAACCGGGGACACTGGAACCAACGTGGGTGATGTTATCATATACCTCTTAAAATGACATGTTCTGCACGGCGAGCAAATTGACGAATTATTGAACCAGATGTACACTGGCCAAGGGCATCAACAATATGTATGGGTGTTACCCAGCATATGCCTGGTGAAACAACACGTTAGGAGGTTATCCTATGCCAATAATCGTTGTGCCTGATGATGAACCACCCGTACTGGCAGGGACAGTTGAGGAAGAGCGACTTAGACAGCTTGGCGAAGTGCGCATCTATGACTCCAGAGCCCTCGGTGATGAAGAATTGCTGTCCCGTATTGCCGATGCTGATATTGTATATAACATCCGCTCGACCAGCGTCTTTACTCATAATGTAATGAAGAATTGCCCCAGATTGAAGCTAATAGCCATATATGGGGTGGGGTACGACAATGTAGATGTGTCAGCAGCATCCGAGCTAGGTATAACAGTTACCAACACCCCCGGCTACTCTGCCATAGCCGTCAGCGAGACGTCATTATCCTTGATGCTGGCAGTAGCTCACCGGATAGTTAAAAATGACCGCAACATACGGGCTAGCGGTTGGGCACGAGAATACTCTTCACAGCTTTACGGCAAGACGCTGGGAGTAATCGGCACCGGGAGCGTGGGCCAGAGGATGAGCCAGCTCGGGAAAGCCATTGGCATGAAGGTCATTGCCTGGACCCTGCATCCCTCCCCAGAACGGGCTGCGGAGTATGGTGTAGAGTTTGTTACCCTGGAAGAGCTGATGCGCCAGTCGGATGTGGTATCCATCCATGTCCTGGGAGTGCCGCAGACTGACAAACTTATTGGGAAGCACGAGCTGGCACTGATGAAACCGACGGCGATACTGATTAATACTGCCCGCGGTTCAGTGGTGGATGAGACAGCGCTGGTTGAGGCTCTACAGAGCGGCATGATTGCCGGCGCCGGCCTGGATGTATTCGTCAACGAACCGCTACCCCTTGACCACCCACTGCGGAGCATTGAGAATGTGGTGCTATCGCCACATTCTGCTTCCATGATTCCAGAAGCTACTCTGGCCGGTCTGGCGATGACAGTAGATAACGTGGCCAACTTTCTCCAGGGGCGCCCCACTAATGTGGTCAAGCCTGCCCCACAAGGATAACTGCCCCGGTTCTCTAACCAACCTATCTTACCTTCCCGAGTCGCCTTCGTCTGTCGCTCCTTTTGGCTTTCAGGCGCACAGCTTCTCTCTTGGAATGGTTAGAGTTACGGTCATCCAGCACTTGAGTAAATCTAAAGTAATTTAATTAAGTATGTGATAACTAAACTGAAACCGCCATGGATATTATGTACTAAAGGACCTACTTTGCAAGAACATATCATAGCCAGTTGTGCCAAGCATTCACTGGTAAATTCGGACTATCGCTTCGTTAAGTTTCTTCAGCGTTGACAATCCCATCAATAAGGGCTAAAGTTAAGCCACAACATAGGAAAAAATAAGACGATACTGGTAGCAGGTTCAGGAGATGAAGCAAGGGTATTGGAATGGCTGCTCAATAGCGGTGGCAGGTGCCCTTGTGAGTTTTCAAGCAGATTCGGCAAACTCAGAGTTCAGCTATTACGATGTTTGTTGCCATTGGCTGGCTTGCTAAAACCAATCCAAAGAAAAACAATAATTAAGCTGGACCAAAAATTCTTGACCAGGGAAATTTTATGGAAGTGTTGAATAGCATCCCGTTTAGGTTAACTCCCGAAGAAGTATTAAAACGTTTGCGTCTACGTAAAGAAA
This sequence comes from Dehalococcoidia bacterium, assembly GCA_030602665.1. Lineage (GTDB taxonomy): Bacteria > Chloroflexota > Dehalococcoidia > Dehalococcoidales > JAUVZE01 > JAUVZE01. The sequence continues at coordinate 18,346 of JAUVZE010000002.1, read as the reverse complement.
ATAAAGATATGAAAAGAATTATTCAAGAATTAATTGATATTGTTCATCCTATAGCTAAACCCAAAGCTATCTATAAAGTTTCCTATGTTGATAATAAGAATGGAGACTCCCTATATATTGATGGCGTAAGGTTTACCAGCCGTGTTCTCAGAGTTAATTTGGATAAAGTAGGAAGAGTTTTCCCATATGTTGCCACCTGTGGAAGAGAAATAGATGAAATAGCTGTCCCATCTGATGATTATATGAAATATTATTGTTTGGATACAATTAAGGAGATGGCTTTACGCTCAGCTCGTAGCTATCTTCAAGATTACCTAACCAGAAATTATGCACTTGGACAAATGTCAAGAATGTATCCAGGGGAGGGAACTGCGGAGGATTGGCCAATAACACAACAAAAAGAGCTGTTTTCCATCTTTGGTAATGTTGAAGATTTAATTGGAGTGCAGCTAACCGAGAGTTTGTTAATGCTCCCGCTAAAATCTTCGTCTGGAATATATTTCCCAACTGAGATTAAATTTGAGAGTTGCCAGTTATGTCCAAGGGAAGTGTGTAGTGAAAGAAAAGCCCCATATGACCCGGATTTAGTTTTAAAATACCGAGAAAAGATATAATATTTAGAGACGATTAATGGCAATGAGGGGTACGCAAACGAAACACAGCCCAGCAATTACCTATTTCCCTTCTACTATAGGCACCGCTTGTTTCGTTTCCATCAGCAGAAAGTCTAAATCCATGATTTGGGGTGACAGAATCGTTTGGCAATGACAAAGCATGAGCCAGTTCAGATAGATAGGCGACACTTGGTGTCATTATAACAATATCAGGGCGCAGTTGTAGACTTCAATCGAGGAGGGAAAATGAGTTCTTTAAGTCAAACCGATCCCGAAATTAGTCATGCTATTAGTATGGAGGCAAAACGACAAAGGGAAACGATAAACCTCATCGCCTCCGAAAACTATGCAAGCCAGGCTGTGCTTGAGGCTCAAGGTTCACTGCTAACAGATAAATATGCTGAGGGTTATCCCCAACGGCGTTATTACGGCGGCTGTGAAAATATGGACATGGTGGAAAACTTGGCTATCCAGCGGGCCAAGGAGCTATTTCGGGCTGAGCATGCTAATGTCCAGCCGCACAGCGGGGCTCAAGCAAACATGGCAGCCTATTATGCCTTGCTTGACTGCGGAGATACGGTTATGGGTATGAGTCTGGCTCACGGTGGTCATCTTACTCATGGTAGCAAGGTGAACTTCTCCGGTAAGTTGTATAATTTCATACTCTACGGGGTTAATCAGCAAACAGAAAGGATTGACTATCAAGAGTTAGAAAGGCTCACCCTAAAGCACAAACCCAAGTTGATTGTGGCTGGAGCTACTGCTTATCCCCGGGTTATTGATTTTGAGCGTTTTCGGCATATTGCTGACCTAGTAGGAGCAAGACTTATGGCTGATATAGCTCATATAGCCGGTATGGTAGCTGTGGGTCTGCATCCTACCCCGGTGCCCTACGCTGATGTGGTAACCTCAACTACGCATAAGACGCTACGCGGTCCGCGAGGTGGTTTCATTTTATGTCGGGGTGAGCTGGCTTCAGCAATAGATGCGGCTGTTTTTCCTGAGATGCAAGGTGGTCCCCTGATGCACGCTATTGCTGCCAAAGCAGTAGGTTTCTATGAGGCTATGCAACCTAGCTTCTTAGATTACCAACGTGCCATATTGGATAACGCACTCGTTCTAGCCAGTGAACTGCGAAGATTAGGGTTACGTATTGTATCAGGGGGAACAGATAACCACATGGTCTTAGCCAATCTTACTGAGACAGGGGTTAGCGGTAAAGAGGCTGAGGAAGCTTTAGGGGTGGTAGGTATTGTGGTCAATCGGAATGCTATTCCGTTTGACCCTAACCCGCCTTGAATAACTAGCGGAATCAGGCTAGGCACACCAGCAGTAACTACACGTGGCTTTAGCAGCGAGGAAATTAAAAAAATTGCCTCGCTAATTGTAAAGGTAGTTACTAATATTGGTAACCCGGATGTTCAAAATCAGGTAAGGCAGGAGGTCGCCCAGATGTGCCACCGCTTCCCAAAACTAGGGATTGATGACTGATATGGCAAGAAGGCGATAGCTGAGGAGTCAATGGTTTGAATGAAAAGGATGTGATGAGGAGATAGTATGGAGAGGGAAAGAACAAACAAGGGAGGCGGCCCTAGTGAAGATAATCGACATGCGTAGCGATACCATAACTCTGCCCACGGAGGAGATGCGCCAAGCTATATGTGAGGCTGAGGTGGGGGATGACGTCTTCGGGGAGGATCCCACCGTCAATCGTCTGGAGGAACTGGCGGCTCAGATGATGGGAAAGGAAGCCGCCCTCTTTACACCCAGCGGCACTATGAGCAACCTCATTGCTGTCCTGACCCATACCCGCCCCGGCGATGAAATTCTCCTAGGCAGTGAGGCCCATATGCTCTGGTACGAAGTGGGAAGTGCGTCCGCTCTGGGGGGCGTCGTTATGCGGACCATTCCGAATGACCAGGACGGTCGGATGGACCCCGGCACAGTTGAGGAAGCCATCCGACCGAAGAATATCCACTTTCCCCAGACTACCCTCCTCTGCTTGGAGAACACCCATAACCGCTGCGGTGGCGCTGTCCTAACCCCGGATTACACATCTGCTATTGCCGGGCTCGCTCACCAGCATGGCCTTTCGGTTCACTTGGATGGTGCCCGTATCTTCAACGCCGCTGTTGCCTTAAGTGTACCCGCCAGTGAGCTGGCTAGGTCTGCTGATTCTGTCTGCTTCTGCGTATCTAAGGGCCTCAGTGCTCCAGTAGGCTCTCTCCTCTGTGGTTCACAGGAGTTTGTGGAGAAGGCCCGCAAGTGGCGAAAGATGGTAGGAGGGGGGATGCGCCAAGCCGGGATTATTGCCGCCGCTGGCATCGTTGCCCTCCAGAAAATGGTCAGCCGTCTGGCAGAGGACCACGCCAACGCTCGTCGTTTGGCTTATGGCCTAGCTCAAGTCCCCGGCATCACCATTCACCCGGAGAAGTTTCAGACCAACATTGTGATGTTCGAATCGCCGAGTTTCATCCTCGGGTCTGAGTTCACTCAGCGAGTGGCTACCCAAGGCGTCAAGTTATTGCCTCGTGGTGGGCGAAAAGTGCGGGCTGTCACCCACCGCATGGTAGGGGCTGCAGACATAGACGAGGCCCTAGAGTGCATTGAACTTGTTGTGAAGGAGTTGGGCTAATCCTTTGCTACCACGACTCCCTTCTCCAAACTCATAACTATATTCCGCAAGTGAGTTCATGATGTAACCTACTTTAATGAGGCTGACAAGGCCACTTCATACTGCAGGCTAGTATTGGCGTTGCAAGCTTAACACAGAACACGTTCTGACGTCTTACCTATCGTGTTTTGCTTTATATTTGTGAAAGGTTAAGGCTCTAATTAAAATAGAAGGCAACAACTGGCCGGATGGTGAATGATTATCAAGAATAAGCCCTTCTACGGTTACTGGATCGTTTTGGCAGGGTTGGTCACCCTGGCTCTTACTGCCGGCTTTGCTTTCTTCGGCTTTAGCGTTTTCAACAAGCCCATTGCGGATGAGTTTGGCTGGAGTCGCGGTGAGGTAACCGCTGCCTTTTCTGTTTTTATAATCACCGCGGCTATCCTCTCACCCATTGTCGGGCGACTTACTGATAAGCATGGGCCGCGCCAAGTCTTGTTTCTCGGGACAATCGTGATGTCACTGGCCCTGTTTCTACTCAGCAGGACATCAGCCATCTGGAACTACTATTTGCTGCACCTGTGCCTTGGTATCGGGCATGTGCTCCTGGGAACCATTCCCCTAAGCATTATTCTTTCCAATTGGTTTTACCGGTTGCGCGGCACCATGCAGGGACTTGCCTTCACTGGCATCGGACTGGGTGGGATATTACTGGCAGCCCCAATCGGAAATTATCTCATCCCGAATCTTGGTTGGCGCAACGCCTATCTGGTAATAGCACTCTTTTTATTATTCACCATGCTACTCTTGCTATTTTTCGTTGTTAAGAACCACCCACGACAGAAAGGTCTGCGTCCTTATGGGCAGGAAGCAACTGAGGTAGCGGATGACCACGGTTCTAAAACAAGAGAGACAACCAGCCTCAACCGTAAGGAGGCAATAGGGACACTTACCTTCTGGATAATCGCGCTCACCTCCATGGTTTACGGCATGAGTCTTACCGCTGCTCTGCAGAATCAGGTCAGTATATTGACTGAGCAGGGCTTTACGGCTACCAATGCCGTAGTCGCCATTGGTATTGTTGGACTCGGTAGCGCGACGGGCAAATTCATCTTTGGCTACCTCTGTGACCGCATTAATCCCAAATATGCTGCTGCTATTTCATACGCCTTAACCGCTTCCTCACTCATCATCATGATACAGGCACGCTCTATGGCTCACCTGTGGCTCTTTGCGGTAATCCACGGACTGGGACATGGTGGTTGGGCCCCCAACTTGGCAATGCTGGCAGTGAGCTACTTTGGTCTAAAGCACTATGGTGCCGTGCTAGGAGCTATGCATTTACTCTACATGACGGGATTAGCAATCGGACCAGTGATAGCCGGTTTTGCCTATGACCAGACTGGAAGTTACCGTCTGGTACTGATAGTATTTGCCGTGCTGTGCTTCGTTTCCGTACCCCTCATTTCCCTTATCAGAAAACCAAAAATCATCTCTGACTGAAAACTGTTGTTTTAATAGAACCACGGGTAGCAAACCAATGAAATGTTTAATAATGGGTACATTAACTCCGCAATGTTAGTCCACGCCGGCTAAGAATGCTTTTGCCTATCCCATGTGTTTGGGGGTTAGTCCCCGCTCTTTAAGAGCGACCCTTTGCACCTTCTCCAAGTCTCCAGTATGAAACCACCAGTTAGCCGAACATTTCACAATGGCTAAAAGAGAACCGAAGATGAGACAAGATGCACAGGCAAGTTCTGGTCATCTTAGTTGTATTATGTCAACCGTTCCTTACCCGACAGACTTAACTAGAAGCTTAGGTTAAGTACGATAGGTCGTGACTCTCTCTTGTAAATACTAATAGCCTTGAGTACGCACTGGGTTTATCACTCCTGGGCGTTGGCTAGAGAGCACACGGTGCTGCCGTAAAAAGGTGGGAATCGTCAGCTCCTCTTCAGTCTTTATGTCTTTCAGTAATCGGGCCATTTCCTTCTCTCGGCCAGCACCGACCAATTCTTCCCTAGTGGTAAAGCCAGTAGCGATTAATGTCAGCCGGACTTCGTTGTCCAAGTTAGGGTCAAGGGTGACACCGAAGATGATGTTCGCCTCCGAGTCAACGGCCTGCCGGATGACCTCAGCAGCAGCATTAACCTCAAATAGGCTAAGGGTACCGCCACCACTGATATTGAATAGTACACCCCTTGCCCCTCTGACCGAGACATCCAGCAGCGGGCTGGCTAAAGCTTCCCTGGCAGCATCGGTAGCCCGGTTCTGTCCAACGCCTCGACCAATGGACATCCAGGAAGGACCGGCGTCCTTCAGTACTGCCCTCACGTCAGCAAAGTCAAGGTTAATCAGTCCAGGAACAGTAATGACTTCTGCAATAGCCTGAACACCGTGGCAGAGGACTTCATCAGCCAGTTTAAAGGCGCCATCAACTCCCATCTTGTGGTCACAGAGAGCAAACAAGCGGTCATTAGGAATGATGACCATGGTATCCACCTTATCAATCGTGTTGGCGATTCCCTCTTCTGTAACCTCACTGCGATGACTACCCTCAAAGGCGAATGGCTTAGTGACGACGGCGATGGTGAGCGCTCCACTTTGCTTAGCCAGTTCAGCCACCACAGGCAACGACCCGGTACCAGTACCACCACCCATACCAGCGGTGATAAACACCATATCTGCCTCGTCAACCAGTTGCTTAATATCATCGCGGCTTTCTTCGGCCGCCTTCTGTCCTAGTCTGTGGTCACCACCCGCACCCAGACCACGAGTAAGTCTCTCACCGAGCTGGACTCGCACCGGTGCTTCGGTAACCGCCAAGTGTTGGGCGTCAGTATTCATGGCAATGAATTCTACGCCTCGTATTTGCTCCCGAACCATTCTGGTAATCGCATTACAGCCTGCTCCGCCCAGGCCAATGACCTTAATCTTAGCTGGGCTAGGTAGGTAACTTGCTTTTGCCATTTTTCATCTCCTTTGAACGGCTATTGAGGTGCTATTTCCTAGCAACGAAATAGCCTGACCATCTGGATTGAGCAGTATCTCTAGCATTGGCCACCACGCCTTTCTCTAGTCCATGAGATGCAGTAGTGCCCACCCCTAGGATTCAGAGACACCAACTACTTTTCATTATTTCTATAGTGGACGTTCCACTTTCCACACAGAGAATCAAGGAAGGCTTTCACATTTGTGTCCTGCGACCGGTGAAGGTCAGCCAGAAAGCCATGCAGCAGTTCGCCACCAGTCATCCCCGGAGTAGGTTCCACTGGCCCAGGTAGGTTGATAAAGACGATTTCCGACATTATTTTTTGATACTCTACAGCTGTTCCCATGAATTACCCCCTTTTGTTTTGGTCAGCTTATCTCATACCAAAAGCACGCGTCAACTTTTGTCCCTCCTTATCCTTCCTAATTCCAAAATCTCCTAATAGCGGCATAGTTTGGTATTATTTATTAATTAATCCTCTACCGCTTGAAATCTGAATTCCATTAGAGTATAATGGCACTCAACTGATTGAGGTGCTACCATGGTCAATGACAAGGGTAGGAAATCTCTGCCACCATATGTTTCATACCGCACATTCCGAAATTTTGTTGATGGATTGCAGCTAGGAATACCAGCTCGAATTGACCGTAGCTATTGGGGAGATAGGTACTCCGGTAGCACTGGGACTCAGCTCATGACAGCTCTACGTTTTTTGGGTCTCATTGATGGTAACGGAATACCAACGACCCGACTAAGACAGCTAGCGTCCGCTAAGGGCGCCCAAAGGTCTGACATTCTAAAGCAAATAGCATACACCTCTTTTGATTTTCTCTCAGAAAGGTCCCTTGACCCACAAGTAGCGACCTATGCTCAGTTGGAAGAAGCCTTCTACAACACGTACCAGGTAACCAGTGATGTCGCCCGCAAATGTATCAAGTTCTTTGTCAGTTTGGAAAGTGATGCCGGTGTATCTTTATCCCCATTCATAATGAAGAAGTCCAAAACAATACGTGCCGATAGTGTAAGAGGAAAAACTACCAAAAAAACGGGCGCTAGGACAAATCGGAATGCGGCAATACCGCTGGCGGCAGACCCAATTCCAGCCCAAATCGCTTGGTATGAAATGGTACTGGCGAAGTTCCCTACCTTTGACCCTACTTGGGCTGACGATGTTAAATTGAAGTGGTTCGAAGCCTTTGATGCCTTACTCAAAAGAGGCTTCTAGAAAGTAATAAGGCACAGGTCTTTCAGACTATCCCTCATTGCTTACCGCCTGGCTGGTGCGTATTCTCAATTCTTGGTCTTCGTCTCATCACTAAAAAGATCCCACCAAGAATAAGAAGACCCCCTACTACCTCGTTGGCGGTTGGTATCTCACCAAGGATAATACTTCCTAGTAGTGTAGCCCCGACGGGTTCGCCAAGAATGGCTACTGAAACAAAGGTCACCGGTATTAAGCGCACCGCCAGATTTAAACTCGTGTGGCCAATAAGCTGTGGCACAAGTGCCAGCAGGATTAGCATTACGTAGGTGGTAGGTGAATAGCCAACAAGGCTGTGACCAAAGCTCACCGTCACTACCAGCAGTATTACCGCTGAACAAGTATAGAGAATGGTGAGGTAACTGAGAATATCAATACGTGCCCTAAGCTGGCGCCCAACAATGAAATAAGCACCCATCGTGAAGCCAGCTATTAAAGCCAGCAAGTTACCCAGAATTGCCTGTGAACCAAAAGTAAAACCACCGTAGTTGATAAATATAACGCCAATGAAGGCAGCCACAATGCCGCCTATGGTCAATTTGTTTACTCTCTCACCCCACAGAAAATACGAGATTACCGCCACAAAGGTGGGATGGGCAGTTACTAGAACAACCGAGCTGGCGATGGATGTATAACTGAGTGATGCTATCCAAAGACCGAAATGTAGCGCTACGAAAACGCTTGAGAGCAGTATCCAAAGTATATCCTGCCTGGATAGTTTAGGGAGGACTCTTCCTAGATTTTACTGCAGCAATCGGGATTAATATGACAGAGGCTATCGCCAAGCGGTAGGTAGCAATGACCAAAGGCGGCGCATCAGCTAAACGAATGAAAGTAGCTGCGAAAGAAACAGACAGCACACCGACAAACAGGGTTATGTACGGTTTCACTCTAATTACTTCCTAAATTAACTATTTACTTTCATATCACTGGCGCCATATTATTTGTTCCACAAGGTCTAACAGGTGCTAACACACGACAAATCGTGCACTTTTGACAATACTATTTTCAGAACCAAACCAGATTATGTAAACTGAGCTAATCTGTCTCACAGATATTGGACACCCCCAGTCCCCCTCCAGGCATGGGCAATACCTATCCTCAGATATAGCGCGCATCGCCCCTCCCGCCGACGTCTATTGCATTTTCCTAATTACTATTGTAGGCTATTAACTACGGAAGGATACCGACTAAAATCCCAGGAGGTGTGGACCAATGTCAACCAAACCTACTCCCATTACCACGCCCCCGGATAAGGCAGAGCTCGAGCGCCGGTTGGGAAAAGTACAGGGACTGATGAAAGAGCGGGAACTCGACTTCTATCTGTCGTTCTCGGTGGAAAACATCTATTACCTTACCTGTTTTGGCTATATACCCTGGGAAAGGCCCTTCTTTTTGCTCATCCCTCAGAGCAGCGAACCGGAAATGGTGGTTCCTTTACTGGAATTAAGCCATGCGGTAGAACGTTCACCCTACCACAAGATACACTCTTACACTGAATATCCGGCACCGCCCGGAAAGGGTTATGGCGAACTCATGGCAGAGTTGGTACCCTCAGGTGCCAGAGTAGGGGTGGAACCAACCTTGCCCCTTGGGTTGAAGGATTGCGTCCGTGGAAGCATTGTGGTCAGCGATGTCATTGATGAAACCCGGGTGGTAAAGACAGAATATGAGATCGGTCGTATCTGTTATGCTGCCAAAATCACAAGCCTGGGGGTGAAGACTGCCCTGGATATGAGCCGGGAAGGGGTCTCGGCATTGGCCTTTCAGTCGGGCATGAGTAGCGCTACCATGGGAGCCGTCTATTCTGATATACCAGCTGCCAACCCTTTCTTGACCAAGACCTTCTCGGGGGTCTGGATGGGGCCTCGTAGCATCCAACCCCACGCCAGCACCCCTCCTGACGAGACCATGCGAAAGCACATTCCCAATATCACCATGTGTCTGGTTCAAGCTGATGGCTATGGGGCCGAATGTGAGCGCACCTTTTTCCTGGGAAAGCCGGAACCCTGGGCTGCGGAGACCTTCAAAGTGGTAGTGGAAGCCCGGGAAGTGGGATTTTCATTGATAAAGGAAGGGGTTGCCTGCTCGGAAATAGACGACAAGGTACTCACTTATCTGGAGAAAAAGGGCTACGGAGAGCAGATTCTTCACCGTACTGGTCATGGATTTGGCATCACTGTACATGAGAGACCCTGGTTGGCGCGGGGGAGCAAGGATGTTTTAAGGGAGAACATGGTTATCAGCATAGAACCCGGGCTGTATTTTGCCGGCAAGGGGGGCCTCCGTCACTCGGATACCATACTGGTCACGAAAAGCGGCTACAAAATCTTGACCGAGTTCCCAACTGACCTTGAGTCCTTGACGCTGCCAGATTAAACAATGCTCTTTGTTATGGTCTAGCAGCGGGGTTTCCTAGATTAGAACCTTGGAGGGAATAATGGACGAGCAGGAAATCAAGGAACTCATAATATCCACCATAGAAAGAGAAGTTGCCATTGCCGACACAAAGACACGCTACCGCCAGCCACTGGTTGGCTTCGCCGAAGTGAAAAAGGAGGCCTTCCAGCGCCTCAGGGAGATAGTGGGTGAACATCACCTCCTGCCTAACGACCTTCTCCCCGGGGCTCAGAGTGCGGTGGCTTTTTTCTTACCCTTTTCGGAGGAGGTAGTTAGAGCCAACAGGCGCAGTCCCTACGTGGCCAGGGAATGGGCGGTGGCCTATGTGGAGACAAACAAACTGATTAGCCACATTTGTGAGGTCTTAGGGCAGGTCTTGAAGGAGAGGGGTATCGAGGCAGCTTGGGAGCTACCCACCTATGATTTTGACAAGGAGAAACTGGTGGCTCGCTGGTCTCATCGGAGTGTGGCGGCCTTGGCAGGGTTAGGCAGCTTCGGCCTGAACAGGCTGCTTATTACTGACTCTGGCTGCACAGGGCGCTACGGGAGCCTACTATTGAAGGCAAGGTTGACCCCCAGTGACAGAGAGCCCAAGGAGCGCTGTCTCTATTTTTATGACGAGAGCTGCCTAAAGTGTATCCAGCGTTGCCCGGTGAATGCCCTGACGGAGAAAGGAGAATTTGATAGAGCCGCTTGCTACAAATATCTCTTGGAGGTGGATGCTTTTTTCGATGATCTGCCTCTCAGCGAGGTTTGCGGTAAGTGCTCCGTCGGGATGCCCTGCTCCCTCCGGTCAGCAGTAAAATCTTGAGGGTCTGGCTAACTGGAAATATCTTGGTGACACAGACGGGGAAACTCCCTGCGCAGACCTCACCCGACTTTCATAGATTCCCCAGAAACTCTGCAGAGGGTTTGACAAGGCGTGATAGAATAAGTGAAGAGTCACCTACTACCACGACTATTACCTTTTAGGAGAGAACAAAGTGATTACAGTTCTGACTAAGGGGAGATATATTCAAAAACACACTTATATAAAGCCACTACTAAAAGGAGGCTTGTAATGAATAAAGAAGACGAAGAAAGAACGCTGAGTCTGCATAAGAAATCAATATTTATCGACGCCCTAGAGGTCTTTTTCCCGTTCGCCGATGATACTAGTTACTTTGATAAACTAATTGCGGCCGGTGTCACCGCGGTTAATGCCACTGTTACCGCAACCTATGCTACCCCTTTACAAGCTCTAAGCGGCCTAAAGCAGTGGCAGGAAGTATTTGAGAAGCACAGTGATAAGCTGATACAGGTTACCACTGCCCAAGATATTGAAAGGGCAAAAAGAGAAGGCAAGCTTGGCATAATTATGGGCTCCCAAAATGCCGCCATGATTGGTGATGATATAAACCTATTGACGATATATAAAAAATTGGGCTTGAGAATTATCCAGCTTAGCTACTACGAGCAAAATCTGCTGGGAGAAGGTTGTGGCGAAAGAACCAACGGAGGGTTAACTACGTTTGGCGTAGAAGTAGTGGAAGAGATGAACAGGCTACGTTTGCTGATAGATATATCCCACTGTGGGGACCGGGTTGTAATGGATGCCATAAAGTTTTCCAAGGTGCCAATAGTAGCCACGCACGCCAATCCACGAGCCCTGGTTAATCACCCGAGAAATAAGACTGATGAGCACATAAAAGCGATTGCTGAAAAGGGTGGGGTTATCGGAATGCTTAGCTATAGTCGGATAAGCCAGGCTAGAGAAGGTATCCAGCCAGATATGGAGGACTTTCTTAATTTTATAGATTATATGGTAAACCTAGTGGGGCCAGACCATGTGGGTATAGGCACAGATGTTACTCCATTCTGGAGTGAGGAAGCATATGAGGAATGGGCACAGTTCTACCCGGACCTAAGGTCAAACTGGGGGTGGACAGGAAGGGATATATTCACCAATAAAGAAGGTGATGAGGACATATCCCGGATGGTTGAGATTACCAAGGGGTTGGTGGCTCGGGGATACTCAGATGAGGACATACAAAAGATTATCGGGCTTAACTTCTTGAGGGTATTTAGAGAGGTGTGGGGAGAATAGGATGTTGCTTCTCCATACAGCATAAGCTAACTGTGGTTTGTAGTCTCGAACCGAATAACCACATCTCTGGGTAGTGCTACTCCAACCTCGACCTCAATCGCCTTGACAATAGCCACCAGAACAGGGCAGGCAGGATGCTTAATGTGCTCCAAGGCAGACTTATAGACTGGAGAGTCTGCCAGTGGCTCCAAGGCATCCTGCCACTCTAATTCCCCCAATTGGCTATTCATTTCACTCACCATGTCACACTCACTAGCAACGCTAACCCTAACCTTGCGAGCAGACAGCCTCCTCATTCATAGCTAACACCGCATTATAAAGTCCGTGTATCAATTCCTGGGTTCTCTCCTCTGAAGCCAACTATCACTACCTCCTTACTCAAAATCACAAGTTCAACCTTATCTCATCTGAGAATGTCCGTCAACCAATTCGGATGGCTCCAGCTGCCCCAGGCCTAGGGCAATAGAGCGATGAGCGGTGTTCTACTCAGCAGCGTAGGCAGCGGTTTTGGTCAGCAGAGAAAAAGCTGATAAAACGGCCTTAGAGTTTCTGCTTATGCCGCTTCATCCCTGAGCAGCGGCATTCGCTTGATTCCAATACCTCGGCATTTCCTGTTATAATCAGCTATAATTTAGATGTACAACTCCTGATTCTCAGTTGTTGGTAAGTCAAAATGAAGGTGAATCGTTTAGGCATCTTGGTGATAACTGTCTTATTGGCCTTGGATTGTGCTTGTTCTTGTCCAGCGCCAACTCTAATCCCGACACCGACGCCAGCGCCGGTCACAACTGTACAGTTGCCCGAGCCAAGGCTAAAGAGTGAAATCTCCTTAGAAGAGGCTCTGCTCAAAAGAAGGTCAATTAGGGAATATGCCAACCTACCCTTGACACTTGAGGATGTCTCCCAACTCCTGTGGGCGGCACAGGGGATAACTGCGAAATGGGGAGGACGCACTGCACCCTCTGCCGGGGCACTCTATCCACTTGAGGTCTATCTGGTAGTGGGTAATGTTGAGAATCTGGCTGCTGGTGTCTATAAATACAAGCCTGAGAGGCACGAACTGGTCAAGGTCAGGGATGATGATGTGCGGGGAGAGCTGGCCAAGGCTGCCCTGGGCCAAAGCTGGGTCAAGGAAGGCGCCATAGATATTGTTATCGCCGCCGTTTATGAGAGGACAACCAAGAAGTACGGTGATAGGGGTATGATGTACACCCACATGGAAGCGGGCCACGCTGCCCAGAATATCTATCTGCAGGCAGCTGCTCTCGACCTAGGTATGGTAACAATTGGCGCCTTTTACGATGACCAGGTGAAGGACATTCTGGACATGCCTAGGAATGAAACCCCTCTCTATGTGATTCCGGTGGGCAGGAAGGCTTAGGCAACCTTTTAACTCTCTAATATCTCATCTCGCAAGTGGCTAACATACCTAGCTATTGCTGGAGAGGAAGTTAAGCCTGGCGATTCTATGCCGATGACTTTCGTCTTATAAGTTATCTGCGCACCGTTGCCCCTAGCCTTCCTAGAGTTAATTGTTGAAAAAGTCCCCTGAGGTTCTTGACAAAGACCGCTCAACTACTTAAAGTGTCCATTACTGAGTTGTGCCAATGTGCTGACAATGCACATATTCATATTCATTAGGACATTAACAGGGGTAACTATGGATGAGATAACCCCCAGAGTATATCAGCTTAGTGGCATATGGGGTACTGGAATCTGGGGTGCCAATGTGTTTCTGCTGGTGGGTAGTAACCTGACTCTGGTTGATACCGGCTTCAAGGGTAGGTCTACACAAATACTGAAAGAAGCAGGGCGGCTGGGCTACTCTCCTTCTGATATAGCCAATATTATCATCACACATCATCATGCTGACCACGTTGGCAGCCTAGCTATGCTGAAGAAGGTTACCCGAGCCAAGGTTGTTGCCCACCCGGCTGATGCTCCGTACATTGATGGACGGTTACCACAGCCAGGACCACGGTGGCTGAGTAAGACTCCTTTGCACAGGCTATGGGCTACCACTCCAGTAGCGGTGGATATACTAGTTAATGATGGCGATGAGCTGCCAATACTTGGAGGCATTAAGATATTGCACACCCCAGGCCACACGCCGGGTAGCATCTGTCTTTTTCTACAACAGGAACGGTTAGTCATTGCTGGTGATGTGCTTGCTCATAGGTTTAGACTGAGATTACCCTCAAAAGCATTCACTGCTGATATATCACAAGAAATCCGCTCGATAAAGAGGTTGGCCAGTTTAGACTTTGATGTTATTTGCTTTGGTCACGGTTCACCACTGGTGCATAAAGCCCGCCCGACCATTATTAGTTTTGCTGAGATACTTGAAAGCAAGTATCAAAGAGTCCGTTAGGTTCGCTTCATCCTCTACCTCGTCTCCTAGTGCTGTCCTCCCATTACTATTGCTTCCTCAAATTAGGCCATTTAGGTGATTGTGTATCGGAAGAAATCATTGCATACTAGAAATCACCGATAGTCAACTATAGGGATGCAAAAATGATTACGAATACTAACAATAGTGAAAAAATAAGCATGGAAACAGAATATCGGGAAAGTAAATTACCCGCTAGACTATTACCCGTAAGCGAAGTTGCCCGTTTCCTGGGTGTTCATTCTAGTACCGTCAGGCGATGGGAAAGAGGAGGGCTATTAAAGTCATATGCCATCGGATTTCGACGTAACCTAAGGTTTAAGCAAGAGGATGTTCTCCATTTCCTTGATAAATGTCAGGAGGAAAATGCACAGGAGTAACACCAAATAGCGGCTTAGATAAGGGGAAGCACGAAATCAAAGCGGAGAGGAGGTGAGTCAGATGGAAGAGGTGAGTCAGATGGAAGAGGTGAGAGACAAGGTTAGGCAGGAGGTTGAGGATACAGCTAGGATTATTGAGGAATACAAGCAAAAGCTCACCGAGGTCTTTGAGAAAAAGAAGGAGAGTCTAAGAAAAGAGGCTGAACAGGAATCAGCTGATATTATCGCTAGAGCCAAGCAGGAATCTGAGGAGATTATTGCCGAGGCAAAGGAGAGAGCAAAGAGGGAAGCCGAGGAGAAGACGAAGCTGGAGGTGGAGAGAATTATTGTCAAGGCTGAAGAGGAATCAACCGAGATTATTGTTAAAGCGACGCAGGAAGCGGAGAGGGAGGTGAGCAGGATAATAGCCGAAGCCGAGACCGAAGTGGAGAGAATGGCAGCAAAGGTAACCGAGGAGGCGAAGGCCGAGGCAGAGCGGTCAACTAAGGCTGTGACCGAGCTAAAACAGAAGGCGGAATACGACATCAAGGCCGCTAAAGAGAAAATACGGCAGGAAGCAGAGGTTGTTGCTGAAGCTATACAAAAGGCAGAAAAGATTATTAGTGTAGCCAGAAATAAGGTGCAGGAGGAACTTGAAGAATCGGCCAGAGTTACCGCTGAAGCAAAACAGCAGTTGGAGCAGGTTATTGGTGCAGCTGAGCACGAAACTAAGCAAGAATTGGAACACCGAGGCGAGCCAGTAGCATCCACAGCTGCCATCACCGAGGAAAGAGCAGAAATCGCTGAGCCAGTGGTTATGGTAAAAGGTGATGTTGCTTCTCGAAAAGCAGGCGATGATAAGCTTTATCAGGGGACGTTGGAACTGGACATAACTCCGACAGTAGACTTTGTGCAAATGCAGAGGTTACTGAAACAGCTGCGTCAGATTCCAGACCTACAGATATTATTGGTAGGCGGTCCTGTAGACGATAAAACGAGGGTTACTGTTTTCATTGCTAAGCCGCTTCCTTTGCTTAGCATCCTCAAGGAAATGCCGCCAGTGATGGACGCGGTTGAGCAGGAGAACAATATTCAGGTAGTGCTAAAAACCGGTGCCAGCAATTAGCACTGTTATATAGTAAAATACAAAACCATAGAGCCCTGGCAGATTCAGGGCTTCACGCTTTTTTAAATAGGTTATTAACCTGATTTGTTAAAAGCTTAATAGTTTTTGGCGGGCGTGTGGAAGGTAGCTACGACTTTAGAGTGGGAGTTTATTCTGGATAAGTTCGGCTGGGGCCGAGGTATCACCGCCGTAATGTTTTCCCTGAACCTCCTCGTCTATGGCTTGTTGGCACCGGTAGCCGGTAGTCTAGTCGACCGTTGGAAGCCGAGGTGGGTCATGCCGATAGGCATAGCTATTCTCGGTCTGGTTACTGCCAGCTGTGCCTTTGCCCAGGAGCGTCAGAGGGAGGACTGCACAGATTTAAGAATCTGCTGCTCTTATGCTTCAAAGTCCAAAGAGACACGACGTGTATGTCATCTACAGAAGTGGGACACTTCAGCACCGTAAACAAAGGACTGCACCTGACATCGTGTCCTCTCTTGCTCAGACACATGTCCAGGGTTTGTGTAAGAAGAGGGTGGTCGTCAACAATATAATCCTCTTATTTCTCACGTTTATCATGGCGGCGCCCCTGTTGGGAATGATCCGGATTTAGAATTTGAGGGTGAAACAGTAAGTACAATAGCGAGCCAAAGCAAGTAATAAACACTATTACTACCGCCCATGGCCACTTGCGCCCCCCCACTACTCTCTGCCTAGACGCTAAATCTTGTAGTAACACTCCAGCCAATATCCAGTGAGCTATACCAAACAAGACAATCCTCAAAATCCATTCCGGGTCCATGCCCTCGCTCCTACCGGGTTTTCTTTCCGTTGGTATTAATGTTTGTATTATATATTAATATGGGGAAAAGACAATATAGCGGAAAACCTGAGGAAGTTAAGCAGATATAGGGGCAAGTTATCAAGATTTTGTAAGGATTTTAACCGGTTGAGTTGGATGAGTTTCAGCTAGACCTTTTTGTGCTGCGTGATATTTCTGAACATGGCAAGCTGGCAAACTACCCCATCGGAGTCAATATAGGGTGAAGCGAGTACCTCATAAGTTCTGCCATCCGGGAAGTTATATTCCCATCTCTCAATTGCGCCGTTTATAACATCTGATAGCTTGCAGACTTGGTCACACGGGCTATCAAAGTCGTATAGATACTCGTAGCAATGGGAGCCAATGCCCTCGCCAAAATCCCTTATCATGCTTGAATTCATAAACCTTATCCTGCAGTCCGGGCCGGTAATGAGGACTCCGTCTCCCATTCTCTCCAGTATCCCCAAAAGTTTATCTTTTCCGCTTCTCACCAGAGCCTCAAGATGCCTGCGCCGTTCCAACTCATTACGTGCGATTCCGGTAAGGACACCCATAGTACCGGCAATTATGGTAAAAAGCACTGTCCTGAGTATTGGGTCAGGAAAGGGAGATACAAAAAAAGCACGAGGCAAAAAGATAATGAAGGCCACCAGTGTAATAATTACTGCCCCCCTAACCCTGGAGACATAGCCGGCATAAATTATCGGAGCCAGAAAAAAGAGGCGATGTATATCATGCACACTGTAGAAGAATTTCCAACGCAAGGCCTCCAATCCAGCGAAGTCCACTAGTTCTCCAAAATAGTAAATCAGGGTACATAACACAAGAAGTAAGGGCAGGATGAATAACTTGTGAGAATTTTGGCTAGGTGAAGCTGAGACCGCTTTGTTGCCAGAGGTAGCCTTATTCATTTCATCCTTTCTTGCCCGGTTAGAACTTGCCAGAATATTCCTTTGCTGTGATATCATTGTCAATCTATCTAGCGAGATTGGTCAGCAGTGACTGCTGCTTCAATGCCAGCAGCGCTCCCTCCCACGATGACTACATCAGCTTTTTTCATGCTATTCCTATACAAGCATTTTACCTAACGAAGGTAACCTTCTCAGTTTCAACTACGGATCTTGACCTCCGTCTAGCTCCTGCATAACCATTTCAACACAAACCGGGATGGCATCTCTCACCTTGGGTGTACACTCCTCACTGTAAGTAGTTACGTTTTCCACCTCAATGGCAAAGATAATAATTTGTTGGGGCAAAGCCAAGCCAAGCCGTTTACCAAGCTCAAGAGCGGTGGCAAAGTTTACATCGTGGGGTGTGCTAGCATGCCGGGTGGCATTAAATGCCTCAGGCTCAAGTCGATAAACCTGCCCTGCCTTCCCCTCGTTAGTCTGAATGGCATCAATGATGATGGCTCTGTCATAGCCAACCAGCAGCTCCAGGAAGTCCAGACCGGCGACACTGGTCTCCATCACGTTTACATTCGGCTGGTTAAGCCTACCTTCAAGCGCCCTGGCAACCCGAATGCCAACACCATCATCACTCAGAATAGGATTGCCCAGCCCCAAAATTAGCGTCTTCACGTTCTCCTCTTAAAAAACTATAGTTCTTCTGACCTCAAGGGGCACTGAATGCTAGAGCCGACTCAACCTCTCGGCTACCTCTCCCTTACTATTGTAAATTACTATCTCCAGTGGCATCTG
>JAUVZE010000046.1 GCA_030602665.1 Dehalococcoidia bacterium | reverse complement strand
CCGCAGATACCAGGCAGGGCGTTCTTACTTTTAAGTATCCTTACCGCTTCAGGCATATTGCCATCACGTATCGCCTGGATAAAACCAGGAATGTCAATCTCTACCGGGCAGCCGGCAACACAAGCGCGCTTAGGACACTGAATACAGCGGTTGGCTTCAGCTTGAGCCTGCTCAGCACTATACCCCAAAGCAACCTCATTGAAGTTTCTCGCCCGTATCTTTGGGTCTTGCCGGGGCATTGGTACTCGGTTCAAATCAAGTTTTGGCATCTATGCTTACCTCCAAACACTATTCATCAATGAGTGCTGCCCTGACGCTGCCACTGCTCAAAGGAAAGCTTCTCCTCATCAAGGTAGGTGCGTTGGCGGGCAAAGAGCAAATCCCAGTCTACCTGGTGCCCATCAAAATCAGGGCCATCTACACAGGCAAACCGGGTCACACCCCCCACCACCACCCGACAGCAGCCACACATACCGGTGCCATCAACCATTATCGGATTTAGACTGACAATGGTCTTAACACCAAAGGGCTCGGTGGTCTTAGCACAGAATTTCATCATGACAGTGGGCCCGATAGCAATGACTCGGTCAATCTTGTTCCCCTTCTCCAGTAGCTCTTTAAGCGGCTCGGTTACCAGCCCCTTACGACCGTAAGAGCCATCATCAGTAGTAATTATCAGCTCATCACTAGCCTGGCGTAGCTTGTCCTCCCAAAATAGTAGGTCTTTAGTCCGTGCTCCCAGAATTGAAATGACTTTATTACCCTTCTCCTTCATTGCCTGGGCAATAGGCTTGATAACGGCCACGGCAAAGCCACCAGCTACACAGACTACCGTGCCCAGTTTCTCAATGTGGGTAGGTATTCCCAATGGCCCAACAAAATCAACTATATGGTCACCCGTTCCCAGTGTGGCTAAACGGTGGGTGGTGGTGCCTACTTCCATGAAAACAATAGTAACACTCCCCTCTTTCTCATCCCAACCAGCAACTGTCAATGGAATACGCTCACCCTTCTCATCAATTCTGATGACGACAAACTGCCCCGGCTGAGCCTTTTTAGCCACATTAGGTGCCTCAATCTTAAACAGATGAATACCGGCCACCAGGTCCTGTCTTTCTAATATCTTATACACCTACTTTGGCCTCCTCGAGAGCTTCTCTGGTTTTAGTTGGCGGCAGTGGAACTGGCAGGATTTGCAACCTAACGCCACACTGGAAGCAACGCCTGCCTTCGGCAACAGCTGCTTGCTCATCCAGTCCAAGCTCCACCTCAGTGAAATTACCCATCCGCTGTTTTACAGCAAGACATGGCATCTCAACACGAGTCCGGTCAATGAAATCTTCTTCCTTACCCACGCACATATCAAACTGTCGCTCTGTGGTTAACACCTCGTCAATAACCCCCTCACCACCAAGATACATATCAATTGAAGTGGCTACCTTTCTACCAGCAGCAATAGCCTCTATTACTGAAGCTGGGCCACTAACCACATCACCACCAGCCCAAACCCCAGGTCTATTAGTGGCTAATGTTTCACGATTAACCTGGATGGTGTTACCCCGACCTACCTTCAGGTTAAATTGGTCTGGAACATCTGGATTCTGTCCGATAGCCGCTATTATAGAATCAAAGTTCATGGAAAATTCGCTCCCTTTGATAGGCACTGGTCGCCGCCGTCCACTGGCGTCAGGTTCACCGAGTTCCATACGAATGCAGGTTAGCTTTAATCGGCTGCCATCCTGGCTAATTTTTACCGGAGCCGCTAGATAAATTATGTTTATCTTTTCCTCAAGCGCAGCTTCAACCTCCTCTGGGCTGGCGGGCATCTCAACCCTGGTGCGACGGTAAATAATAGTAACCTTCCTGGCACCGAGACGAAGGGCGGTGCGAGCACTGTCTATAGCTACATTCCCACCACCGATTACGGCCACCTCATTTCCAGGGTCAACCTTCTCCCCAAGGTTTACTTTCCTTAAGAAGCTGGCACCATCTACTACACCTGGACTATCTTCCCCCTCCACCCTCATCTTCATGCCGCGGTGAGCTCCCAGAGCCAGGAAAACTGCCTCATAGCCCTGCTGGAAAAGACCATCAATAGATTCAATTCTAGTATAAAGTTTTATGTCAACCCCGACTTTCTGTATCTCTGCGATTTCGGCATCCAGTATATCTTCGGGCAAGCGATAATCAGGAATGCCCACGCGCATCATGCCTCCGGCTTTGGAAAATTCCTCAAAAACAGTAGGCGAGTGCCCTAATTTGGCTAGGTAGTAGGCTGCGGTTAGTCCGGCTGGTCCTGAGCCCACTATAGCCACTTTCTTACCGGTTGGCGGCAACATCACGGAGAGCTTCTTCCACTCACCGCTGTCACAGTCAGCAACAAAACGTTTAAGAGTCTTGATGGAGATAGGCTGATTTAGTTGCCCGCGGCGACAAGCTTCCTCACAGGGATGAATACAAACCCTTCCCAGTACACCAGGGAAAGGAACCTTCTCCCTGATTACGGCCAATGCCTCAGCAAACTTACCCTCACCAATAAGATAAACGTAGAGAGGAACATCTATTCCAGCGGGACAGGCATAGTGGCAAGGGATGACCACTGCCTCACGGTCAATTCCCGGTTCCCACCTAGCCGCTTTGTCCATAAGTGCCCCGGTAGGACAAACCTCGACACAGGCACTACAAAATCTGCAGCCTGAACCGATGAGTGATTCGCCGTTAGCTGGCGCTGGCAAGCGTTCGCCGTTATAGTCAACCATGGTGACCGCTCCAATACCCCTCACCCCCTCACACATCCGGACACACCGGCCACAACTGATACATAAATTGTAGTCCCTATCAAAAAGGGGGTTATCGGTATCTACCGGTAAATTCCTGTAGCTATAGGTGAACTCCTCTTCTCCCAGACCAACGTAGTCAACCACCGCTTCCAGCTCACATGTCCCATGCCGGGGACAGAGCACACAACGGTGGGTTACTGCCACATTACGTAAACATATATCATATGGCTGGCAACGCTCCCGACGCCAACAGGTAAGACAAGCGCAGGGATGATGGGACAATATACGTTTTAGCACGTCACGCTGTAAAGACCTTACCTGGGGGGTATCCGTGTGAACCACCATCCCTTCGGTGACCGGAGTAACACAGGCGAGAGGAAAATCCTCCTTATCCTCAATCTCAACCAAACAAAGCTCACAAGAGCCGTCGGAGGGCAAACCGGGATGATAACATAGGGTCGGTATATATACACCGGCCTCTCTTGCTGCTTCAAGCACTGTGGTGCCCTCATTTACCTTGACTTGTTTACCGTCAATGACCAAAGTAATCATAGTTCGCTTCACCCCACCAATCTAGAACTGCCCAACCCGTAACCAGACGGGAGGCAACTAGTACCATAATACCTATGACTAAAGCGTAGGAACTAAACCAGACTGCCTATTTAATCTTTTAACACCAGGAAAATAAATCTCAAACCCTTATAATTTATCACGGAATGAGACGTGACGCAAGTTCCTGACTATTGTCGGTCCATTATTAATTAACGCTCTCCCACCCCTAGATTATTCTTGATTTTATTGTGATTATCCTAATTTTAACCTTTCACCCTATTGCCTAATTGTCGTTAAGGGTATAAGATGATAATCAGCACCTGATTACCTAAAGTAGGCAACAGTTATTCAACAAGATAAAAGCTCAAGCAAGAAAGGAGGCTGATATGGAGCGTTAATTATAAAATTGAATTGGTTGGACTGATTAAACCAATGGGACACTCAGGTGACTTCTAGATTTAGCTAGCAGGCTAATAAAGGTTTAATTATTTAAAATAAATCTTCCGAGGTTGATAAATGGTTACAGAACTGGTTCACATCGGATTTGGCAATATACTAGCCATGAACAGGGTTATCGCTATCGCCTCACCAAATTCAGCACCTACCAAACGTACCATTCAGGAAGGGAGAAACAAGGGCCTACTAATTGATATGACCAGTGGCAGAAGAACTAAAGCGGTTATCTTCATTGATAGTGAGCATATTGTTCTGGCTGCTTTGGCTCCAGAAACCATCGCCGGCAGATTACAAGTAAGTCGTGGAGGTTCAATGCTAAGACCAGAGCAAAGCGATGAAAAAGGCGAGGAATAGAAGTCAAGCTCCATATAACCCGCCGTCAAGCCCATTACTTATAGTTCTCTCCGGTCCCTCAGGAGTAGGTAAAGATGCAGTTTTAACCAGGATGAGGGCATTGGGTTATCCGCTTGAATATATTACCACGGTGACTACACGGCGGCAGCGAGCTAAGGAGAGAAACAACCTAGACTACCATTTTGTCTCAACGGAACGGTTCCAGGAGATGATCGCTCGCAGCGAGTTATTAGAATGGGCGAATGTCTATGGTAATTGGTATGGCGTGCCCAAGCAGCCAATCAAACAAGCGCTGGAGAAAGGGCGGGATACAATAGTAAAGGTTGATGTCCAAGGAGCGGCTAACATTAGGAAAATCCTGCCTCAAGCGGTATTTATCTTTCTGATGTCCCCGTCAATAGAAGAGCTTATCACCAGACTCAAGCAGCGCCATACTGAATCGTCCTTCGACTTAACCCTACGAATAAAAACTGCCGAGGAGGAAATTAAACAATTACCCCTATTTGACTATTTAGTAATAAACCAGCAAGGTGAGATTGACCTGGCG
Source organism: Dehalococcoidia bacterium (assembly GCA_030602665.1). Taxonomy (GTDB): domain Bacteria; phylum Chloroflexota; class Dehalococcoidia; order Dehalococcoidales; family JAUVZE01; genus JAUVZE01. Next base: position 3,213 of record JAUVZE010000046.1, on the reverse strand, counting down.
CTATCAGACATTAAAGCCATTATTACTGCCGAAAAGTGCCGCCTAACCCCTCGAGAGATTGTTCTATAAGCTAAAATATCAGTTTAAGTAGCCAAGCAAACAAGTAACCCAGCCCACCACAGACAGGGAAGGTCAATATCCAAGCAGCGATGATATTGCCGGCTACTCCCCAACGCACCGCTGACAGTCGCTTGGTAGCACCTACCCCCATAACAGAGGCACTTATGCAATGGGTGGTGCTTACTGGAATACCCCACTGGCCCATAAATGCCCCGTGTGAGGCAATCTCAATAACTGTAGCTGCTGAGGCTTGAGCAGCAAAGCCATGAACCGGCCGGAGGGTAGTAACCCTCATTCCAACTGTTCTAATGACCCGCCAGCCGCCAAGAGCAGTACCGGCACTAATGGCCAAGGCTGATACGACTATTATCCACCACGTCTCAAGATTCAACAAGGAGAGGCGGTCCCAGATGCTGGTGTCTTGATAGTAAATCACCAGCGCCATAGTGATGACACCTATAGGCATCTGACCGTCATTCTTACCATGGCTATAAGCCATAAAGGCAGTAGTCAAAAATTGCAATCTACTGAAAACTCTTCGCATCTTATCTGGGGCACTTCGTCGAAACAACCAATACAGACAGACCATCACCATAAAACCGCCAGCAAAGCCGAGCAAAGGAGCTATAGCCACTGCCGCTAGAATTCGCTCCATAACACCCCATACTATAGCCTTACTGCCGGCTACTGCCATCCCAGCGGCAGCTAGCCCGGCAATAAACCCATGGTGCAAGCTTATCGGCAGACCGAGGTAAGTAGCCAGTGTACCCCAGATAATAATTGCAGCTAAGGCCGCAATTACCACTGAATTCGAGATTGCGCCTTCAACTAAAATCCCTTTGCCAATGGTTTTGGCAACTAAAGTACCAGTAGCAGCACCTGCCATATTGGCTATGACAGCTATTATAAGAGCATCTCGGGGGGGAAGAGCCCGGGTGCCGATTGCTGGAGCAATGGCATTAGCGGCATCGTTAAAACCGTTAACTACACCAAAACCAACAGCCAGAATGATAATCAGGATAAGAAGGTAAAGCGAGGAATCAGGCATGCTTGAGGGCTACCCCTTCAAGGACATTAGCCACATCTTCACACCTGTCGGTTGCGCTTTCCATATGCTCGTAAATCTCACGCCATTTGATAACCTGTGCGATATCGGTGGTATCATCAAAGAGCTCAGCCATCGCTGAGCGGAATACTCTATCTGCCATATTCTCTAGCCGATTAATCTCTACGCAATATTCAGGAATTCGCTTTAAATCAGCGTGGCGACGTAGCTTACCAACTGCCCTTTCCACCTCAGCCGCCGCCTGGACTATAATATCAGCTAGCTCCTTAGCCCTCTGGGTGGGACTTTCTATCTTGTAGATAAGCATAGCATCAGCCGCCGCATGGATAAAGTCGATTACATCATCCATGGTATGAGCTAGTAGGGCAATATCCTCCCTATCAAAGGGAGTGACAAAGGTACGATTGAGTTGAGCCATAATCTGATGGGTAATAGTATCTCCCTGGTGCTCTAGCTCGGTTATTTCAGCTACTCTCCCGCCGACAAATTCCCAGGTATCAATCATTCCCCTTAACACCTGGGATGCTTTCACCATATTTCGAGCACCCTCCTCAAATAGGTCAAAGAATTTCTTCTCCATGGGCACAAAGGGAAACCTAACCACAGCACTCCTCCTTTGCTAACTGAGGGGGTATTAAAATAACTAAGGAATTAGAAACTAGGAAATGAGAAAAGGGACGTTTAACATATAGCTGCTTCCCGCCGAGATAAGGATTAGGAAGCTTGACAACGCAACCATAAGCTCTCATCAAATGCTTAAATATGTGATACAAAATGTTCCTGCTCAGGCTAGGTCACTACTTTGGCTTACATCCGCTATAAGTTTAGGTGAGATGCATATACTTGTCAAGCTAACTGGCAGTTGACAGCCAGTAAATAAGTGCGTAAAATTCCTCCAATTGCGGATAAATAAAAATTAAATCAGGAAAGGAAGGGCATTGGAGATGAAGGACGAAGAAACGCTGGAAGAGTTAACACCGTTACAACGGGGAGACAAGGTGCTCCGTATCCGTAGACGGAGGCCTCGCCGAAGACTCCGACTCGCTCCGGATATCCCAGGGATTTTTAGATTTCTTAGGCAGATTGTCACCGAAACGCCTTTCATACCGCTGATTCTGACTCTTATTGGGCTTTGGTTCCTCTTCTCTTGGGGTGTTTATCTTGCTGAGCGAGGAGTAAATGAACAGATAAATTCCTATGGTTATGCCTTGTGGTGGACCTTCACCGCTATGCAAACGCAAGGGGCTAATAGCCCGGGGCCAATTACTGCTCCTGGAATGTTAATTGGTGCAATTTGGTCAATTTTCAGTACGGTTGCCCTTTTTGGTGTGATAATTGGTTCCCTTTATGCCTACTTCATGCTCCCCAGACGGCGCCCTTCCCGGGAGATCATAAGTGCCCTCCAATATAATCTGGAGCAACTAGAAAACTTGTCTGTTGACGAGTTAGAGGTGCTCAGAGACACTACAGTACGGATTGTAAATGCTCAAATAACGGAGCTCAAACAAAAGTCTCCCGGCCAGTGAAGTGATGCTCATAAAGATATTGTAGATTTTTGACAAGAAGAATATAATACTCGTTAAGCATAATAAATAGAAATGGAGAAGCAGTGGAGTTTCACAAGATTCTGGTGCCGGTAATTGGCACCGAAGCTGACGAGGAAGCAATCAAAGTAGCCTGCCGGTTGGCTAAGAAAAACAAAGGTAAAATTTGGGCTGTTTATGTCATTACCATAAGACGTGCCCTACCATTAGATGCTGAAATGGAACCTGAAATTGAAAAAGCTGAGGGTATACTAGACCATATGGAGATGGTCGCCGACGAAGAAGACTGCGAGATAGAGACCGATATACTGCAATCCCGCGAAGCAGCTCCCGCAATCGTTGATGAAGCAGTAGAACGAGAAATTGACCTAATCCTAATGGGCGTTACCTACGGGACGCGTTTTGGTCAGTTTAGCCTGGGTAGTGTGGTGCCTTATGTGTTAAAAAATGCCCCCTGTCGTGTTATACTATATCAATATACAGCATGAATGAGGTTAACAGATGAAGGTAGTTATTATGGGCTGTGGACGAGTAGGCGCTCAG
>JAUVZE010000058.1 GCA_030602665.1 Dehalococcoidia bacterium | reverse complement strand
AGGTTAATCAAGCAAGCTTTCACTACAAGCTATTATAGCAAGTTTTGCCCTGAAGAGTAATGGTCAGGCCAAGACTAGCTGAGTAACTTAGTGCTCCATTGCACCGGTTACTATTTGCTTTCAGTACCTTAGCTCAAAACTGAAGGTGAACAAAATAGTCCTATGAAAGAGTAACGCAAGCCTAAGTCTAACATAACAGAGTGTTTAAGAGGGGCGAAGCCCCTCTTTATAATTTCCTCCCCCTCTCCTTTAAAGGAAAGGGGGAACGAGGGGGTGAGGTAGATAAACAATCTTTCAATTATGTTAAAATAGATAACGAATGTGGTTATCTGGAGCTGTTGAATGATTCCCATTAAGTTACAGTTGCGCAATTTTATGTGCTACCGGGATAACGTGCCACCGCTCTCCTTTGCTGGTATCCACACCGCCTGCATCTGTGGTGACAACGGCAATGGTAAGTCAGCCTTAATTGATGCTATCACCTGGACACTATGGGGAAAAGCCAGAGCTAAAAGTGATGACGACCTCATTCACCTAGGTCAGACGGAGATGGAGGTGGAGTTTGACTTCGCTGTGGGAGAGCAGCCATATCGCATCATACGCAAGCACTCTAAGCCCAGGCGACGAGGAGGCTCGGGGCAAACTATCCTGGAGTTTCAGATAGCCACCGGGAATGGTTTCAGGTCAATTACCGGCAATAGTGTAACCCAAACACAGCAAAAGATTATTGATGTTCTACATATGGACTACACTACCTTTATTAACAGCGTCTTCTTGCGGCAGGGTCATGCTGATGAGTTCACCATTAAGCGCCCTAGTGAGCGTAAGCAGGTGCTAGCTGATATTCTTGAGCTTTCCTTCTATGACCAACTTGAGGAGCAAGCCAAGAACCTGGCTAAAGAGCAGGAGATAGAAAAGGCACAGCTAGAGAACGCTATTAAAGATATTTCAGATGAGCTAACTTACAAGCCGGCCTACGAAGCTGAATTGGAACAAGCACAAAGTGAACTCTCCCGCGTAGAGACCATAATAAAAGAGCAGGAATGCCAACTTAACCTCCGACGGCAGGAGAAGGAATCCCTGGAAAACAAGAAGCTCCAACTGGCTCAGTTAGAGGAGCACATAGTAAAGATGGAGAGAGAACTGGGGCGCTGGGATGACCAAATTAATCAATACCTCTCTCGGCTCAAAGAGTATGAAGAGCTAATCGCCCGGCGCTCTACCATAGAAGAAGGCTATACCCAGTTTGCTGAAGCCAAGAGATTAAATGACGAGTTGAACCAAAAATTGGGATTGCTCGTCAAGCTAAACGACCGTAAAAGCGAGCTAGACAGGGCTATTGAGAGAGCTCAAGCGGCTATGCTTACTGACCATGCCGTAGCTCAAAACAGAATCACCGAACTGGAGGCTATTTCTCAAAAACTATCTCAACTCAGGAATGAGCTCCAGCAGATGCAGGCTGAGTGGTACCAGTTGACTGAGGTGGAGGAAACACTACGCCGGAAGCGACAAAACAGCCAGGAACTACGCACTCAGGTTCACTATCTGGAGACTAACAAAACCCGGCTGGAGAAGGAGATAGAGGAGATAGAGGAAAAACTCAACCTCCTGTCAACCCAGAGTGATGCCAAATGCCCCCTGTGTGAGACCGAGCTAGGCATAGACGAGCGACGGCGAATTGAGACCAAATATGCTACTGATAGAGACAGCAAATCCAATTCCCTGAAGTCAAATCAGACCGAGCGGGCTCAAAAGAAAATGGAGCTAGAGTCGCTGGAGAGTGAGATATCACAGCTAGAAGCCAGGTTAAACCGAGATAAAGCCTCGGCTCAGAGTAAAGCCAGCATCTTGAGTAAAGAGATTACTGAAGCTGAAGAGGCAAGCAGTAAGCTAAGAGAGGAGAGAGAAAAACTGGCCGAAATTGAACAGCACCTAGCCAAGAAGGATTTCGCTGTCATTGAGCAAGAAGCCCTGCATGAAGTTGACAGCCAACTGGCTAAACTTGGCTATGATTCACAGCAACACGAACAGGTGCGCCACCGCCTGACTGAGCTAGGGCAGTATGAACCAACAAAGCGAAGACTAGAAGAGGCTGATAGGCTCGTTAGTCAAGAAAGGGAGGCGGCTTCTAGAGCTGAGCAAGCTGCTCAAGAACTACGATACAGCCTGGAGATTGATAATCAAAAAAGACAAGAGCTGACTATGGAACTTAGTTTACTCCCCCAGCTAGTTAGTGATTTAGCCCAGGCTGAAGCTGAGCACCAAGCGCTAGCGGCACAACAAAAGCAAGCCCAGGAAATAACGTGGAGTGTAAAGGCAAAGCTACAGCGCTGCTCTGAGCTGGAGATAAAAAAGAAGGAAAAGGAAAGGCTGCTGGGGCAAGCCTCAAAACAAGAGAAAATCTATAGAGACCTAGCTCAAGCCTTTGGCAAAAAGGGGATTCAAGCTCTGCTCATTGAAATGGCACTGCCTGAAATTGAAACTGAAGCCAATAAACTATTGGGACGCATGACTGATAATAGAATGCAGGTGAAGATTGAAACCCAGCGGGAAACAAAGAAAGGGAATTTACTAGAAACCCTGGATATTAATATCTCGGATGAGCTTGGGACGAGAAATTACGAAATGTTTAGTGGTGGTGAGGCCTTTCGCATTAACTTTGCCATCCGGATTGCCCTGTCCAAGCTACTGGCCAGGCGAGCTGGAGCACCGCTTCCCACCTTGATTATTGATGAGGGCTTTGGCACTCAAGATAGTTTCGGCATAGAAAAACTTAAAGAGGCGATAAATTCCATTCAGGATGACTTTGACAAAATAATTGTCATCACTCATATTGAAGAGCTTAAAGACGCCTTCCCCGCCCGTGTTGATGTTATCAAAACTGCCGAAGGCTCAACACTATCAGTGAGCTAGCTAACTTACAGTCCTAGTTCCTCAGCGATTCCCTGCATAGCGGCTACCCCCAGCTCGATGAACTCACCAAACTCAAGCCCGATTTCGCTGCACGTGGCAATATGCTCTCTATTTGCTCCGGCAGCAAAGCTCTTCTGCTTAGATTTTTTTATTACTGAGCTAGCTTCAAGTCCAGCCAATTTCTTATCCGGGCGAACCAGGGCAGCAGCCGTAATTAGACCAGTCAAGGGGTCAGCACAGAATAAAGCCTTATCCAGCTTTGTCTCTCGGGAGACGCCATGCCTCTCATTATGGCATAGGATGGCGTGAGCCATAGTCTCACTAGCTCCCAACTCCCTGGTAAGGTCAGCCCCCAGTTTACTATGTACACTCATATCTCCTTTGGTAAGCTCCACATCTATATCATGCAGTAGCCCGGTGAGCCCCCACTCCTCCTCATCTTCACCCAGGCGCCTGGCTAGAGCCCGCATAATCGCCTCAGTAGCTAGCATGTGCTTTACCATATTTTGGTTCTCTACATTGGCTTTGATAGATTCAAGGACTTTTTCTCGATTCATCGGTTCCTCCTTCTTGGCTAAAGGCTGGTCTTAACAGTAAGGTCAGTATTAGACCGGTGATACCAATGATAGCACGGGCTAGGACGGCTAACCATGCATTTCCTATCAGGTACTGGTAGCAATAGTCAGCCGGTTAGAGAATACTCAGTATGTTTAGCTAATACCCTGCCTAAATACTGCCCGGTGGCTGAAGACCTCTCCCCAGCTATTTCCTCGGGTGTTCCGTTAGCTACAATATAGCCACCCCGGTCGCCAGCCCCCGGCCCAAGGTCAATAATCCAGTCGGCATTCTTTATCACGTCCAGGTGGTGCTCAATAACAATCACCGTATTACCGGCATCAACCAGACGCTGTAGCACCCCTAGTAATGCTGCCACATCCTCAAAGGAGAGACCGGTAGTTGGTTCATCAAGGAGATATAATGTCCTGCCGGTAGACCGCCGCGACAGTTCGGTAGCCAGCTTCACCCTCTGCGCCTCACCGCCAGAAAGGGTGGGGGCTGGCTGACCGAGGCGGATATAGCCTAGCCCGACGTCGTTTAAGGTTTGAAGCTTAGTCCTCACCTTGGGGAAATGCTCAAAGAAAGCCAGTGCCTGCTCTACGCTCATATCCAATACCTCAGCGATATTCTTACCCTTAAATCTAATCTCCAGAGCCTCGCGATTGTAGCGCTTCCCCTTACACACCTCACAGGGAACAGTCACATCGGGCAAAAACTGCATCTCAATCTGGATAAAGCCCTCCCCACGGCAAGCCTCACAACGCCCACCCTTGACATTGAACGAGAACCGACCGGGGGCATAGCCTCTCATCCGTGCCTCAGGAACGGTAGCAAACAGCTCACGAATTGGAGTAAAGGTGCCAGTGTAGGTTGCCGGATTACTGCGTGGGGTACGCCCGATAGGAGACTGGTCAATATTGACTACCTTATCAATATACTCAACACCGATAATATCATCGCAATCACCAGCTTTTTCCCTTGACCGATAGAAGAGCTGAGCCAGCTTTTTATACATAATTTCATCAATCAGAGTGCTCTTGCCACTACCTGAAACTCCGGTGATACAAACAAACTTGCCCAGGGGGATAGAGACATCTATGTTCTTTAGATTGTTCTGCCTAGCCCCCTTTATCACTATCTCCTCGCCTGAGCCTGGGCGACGCTTGGCTGGCAAAGGAATCTGTTTGACACCACTAAGATACTGACCGGTTATTGACTCCTTTGAGTTAGCAATATCAGCCAGTGTTCCGGTGGCGACAATCCAGCCGCCGTGTTCCCCAGCCCCGGGTCCCATATCAATAATGTGGTCGGCGGCCCGCATCATGGCTTCGTCATGCTCAACCACCAGTATGGTGTTGCCCAAATCTCTAAGTCTCTTCAATGTCCCAATCAAGCGAAAGTCATCGGCCGGGTGAAGTCCCACGGTAGGCTCATCACAGATATAGAGCACCCCCATAAGCCCACTACCAATCTGGGTTGCCAAGCGAATTCGCTGTGCCTCACCGCCAGAAAGGGTAGCCGAGGGACGGTCAATGGTAATATAGTCCAAGCCCACATCCTTGAGGAAGCCAAGTCTGGACTGAATCTCCTTAAGGACTTCATGGGCAATGATTTGCTCGCGTTCACTCAAGATAGTCTCCCCACCACCAAGGCCAGCCACCCACTCCAGTGACTGAGTCACTGACATTGAGCTAACCTCAACAATATTGCTACCACCGACGGTCACTGCCAGAGATTCCGGTTTAAGCCGCCTACCCTCACAGACCGGACACACCCTGGACACCATGTAACGCTCTATGTTAGCCCGGGAGTGTTCAGACTCTGTGTCACGGTACAGGCGCTCCATGCGCGGGATTACTCCCTCATAGCCACTGAAGTATTCTCTGACATGACCATACCGGCTTCGATACCTTACCATTTCACCTTCTTCACCAAAAAGTATCAGCTTCAACTGATGCTCACTGAGCTCCCTGACCGGGGTATGAAGAGAAAAACCGTGGCGTCGGGCCAAAGACTCGAACTGGTCGAAGTACCAGGAGGAATACCACACGGGGTGTATTGCCCCCTGAGCTATGGAGAGTTCCTTATTGGGGATAACCAGCTCGGGGTCTATCTCCAGTTTAACCCCCAGGCCAGTGCAGGCGGGGCAGGCACCATGAGGGCTATTAAAGCTGAAGGTTCTGGGAGCAATCTCACCCAGGCTTATTCCACAGTGGACACAGGCAAAATGCTCGGAAAACAGTAGTTCCTCGCCATCAACAATAGATACCAGCACCACCCCGGCCCCAAGCTTGAGGGTGGTCTCTACTGAGTCAGCAATACGGCTCTGGCCACCACTCTGCCCAATTACCAGTCTATCCACCACCACCTCAATGGTATGCTTTCGGTTCTTATCCAGTTGAAACTCCTCAGACAGGTCATAAATTCGCCCATCAACCCGAACCCTGACATAGCCAGCCTTACGCAGGTCATCAAATACAGACTGATACTCACCCTTGCGGTCTCTAATCAGCGGTGCCAGAATCATTATCCGACTACTCTCAGGTAGTGCCTGAACTGCATCAACAATCTGCTGCACCGTTTGCCGGGCAATTTCTCGTCCACACTTGGGGCAGTGGGGATGACCGACCCGGGCGAAAAGAAGTCTTAGGTAATCGTAGATTTCGGTTACCGTGCCCACCGTAGACCGTGGATTCCGGCTCGGTCCCTTCTGGTCAATAGAAACAGCCGGGCTCAACCCTTCAATATAATCAACCTCAGGCTTTTCCATCCGGCCCAGAAACTGGCGGGCATAAGCAGCTAGGGATTCCACGTAGCGCCGCTGCCCTTCGGCATAGATGGTATCAAATGCCAGCGAACTCTTACCCGAGCCGGAGACCCCGGTAATGACTACCAACTTATCCCGAGGGATAACCACATCAATATTTTTGAGGTTGTGCTCGCGAGCCCCTTTAATAATTATCGAATCTAGTGGCATATATCCCTCACAACACCTTTACCCTACAATTGCCATTGTAGCACTGGCACTAAAGCACAGCAAGCCTATAGAGTGTTTATCAACCTCACCCCCTGTGTCCCCCTCTCCTTCAAAGGAGAGGGGGAAGGATATTAAAAAGAGGGGGTAAAGCCCCTCTTAAACACCTTGTTCGCTCTACTTCCTTCACAGGGGTGGTGATTTTCAAGGGGCTTTGCCCCTTCAAGCTGCCCCTAGTGATATTGACAAAGTCTCAAGGCAGGACTAGACTCAAGTCGCAACATGGAGAATAGCCTAATTGTAGCTCTGTTTTAGGGGCTGTTGAGATGAAAGAAGAGCACTAGAACTGCTAGGTGATACGGCGGTGGCTGGTGCCCTTTTT
>JAUVZE010000030.1 GCA_030602665.1 Dehalococcoidia bacterium | reverse complement strand
ACCATTGATGCCGATATAGACCCCTCAGCCATCAGAACCAGGGTACTGGAAAAAGTGCCTGAGGAGGTAGCCGGAATAAAGCTGGAGGATGCTAAGATAGTGGTCGGTGGGGGCAGAGGCATTGGCAGTGCTGAGGGTTTTCAGCAACTGGAGGAACTGGCTAAACTACTAAAGGGAGCAGTAGGTGCCACCAGACCACCCTGCGACAATGGCTGGGTGCCCGCGGGATTACAGATAGGGCTCACCGGCAAGATTATCACCCCTGACCTTTACATCGCCGTAGCCCTCTCTGGTGCCAGCCAGCACATGACTGGCTCCACCGGCGCCAAGACCATCATCGCCATAAACAAAGATGCTGAGGCAAATATCTTCCGGGAAGCCCGTTTTGGTATAGTTGGAGACTGGAAAAAGGTGCTTCCCGCCTTCACCGACAAGGTTAAGGAACTTATGACCGGGTAGGAATTCAATCTCAAATTCCTAGTGGTGCAAACTTGTGTCCTAGGAAAATAATCTATATGAGGTAGAAAGACAATGAAAATAGGAAGAATAATTTGCAGCTTTTGTCTCTTGCTGGCAAGTCTAATGACCATTTACGCTCCCACCGCTGTCTTAGCCCAGGGGGAAACTGAGGAGGAAGCGCTAACTATCACCACGGCCAACTTACCTGATGGTATGGTAGGAGAAGCTTACAGTGCAACGCTTGAGGCTACTGGTGGAGCAACACCCTATACCTGGAGCGTATCAGCAGGCAACTTGCCTGCTGGGCTGAGTTTGAATCCGGCCACCGGTGAGATTTCTGGTACCCCAACAGAGAAAGGAATAGCCAACTTCACCGTTAAGGTAACGGATAGTGCAACTCCTGCTCAGGAAGCCACCGAGGAGCTTAGTATCTTTGTCAAGCCCGAACCTGCTATTGAGATAGCTCCCACCTACCCTAAACTAGAGGCTATCTGGGGAGATGAATTTGAGTTTGAGTTGGAGTTTAAGTTCACCGGGAGTGAAGCTCGTGAGTTTAACCTGCGAGTCACTGCTCCCGAAGGCTGGACAGTATATACGACCCCACAATTTGATAAGACAACGAGAATATCCGCCATCAGGATTGAGCCAGGTTATGGTGCTGGGAACAAGATAAAGCTCATGGCCACGGCGCCCTTCTGGCCCTTACCTGAGCCTGGTGAGTACAAGATAACACTGGAAGCAATCTCCGATGAAATCAAGGGCTCTACAGAACTCACCGCAGTGATAACTGCCATATACAGTATGGCTTTGGTTCCCACTACTGAGCGCTATAACACCACTGTCAAGGCTGGTAAAGACAACATTTTCTCCATAGAAGTACAGAATCAAGGTACCGCTGCTATTGACAATATTACCTTCTCTTCGCTTAAACCCTCAGGCTGGACCATTGACTTCTCCCCGAAGAAGATAGATTCGCTTTCAGCTATTGACTCTCAAACGATAGATGTAAACATAAAGCCACCAACAAAAACTATAGCCGGCGATTACCAAATCACCATCAGAACCTCAAGCGAACAGGTTTCAAGAGAGGAAGTTGACATCAGGGTCACCGTAGAAACACCTACCATCTGGGGATGGGTTGGGGTTGGAATTATAGTCTTGGTCGTTGCTGGCTTAGCCTACATATTTATGCGGTTCAGCAGGCGGTAAGCAAGTATGGATGGTAAGATAGTTATTGAAACCAAAGAGCTAACCAAAAACTACGACGGTGTTACCGTAGTCGACCGTCTCAATCTGCACATCAGGGAGAAGGAGATATTCGGCTTACTCGGTCCCAATGGGGCTGGTAAGACCACCACCATTCTCATGCTGCTAGGACTAACTGAGCCGGCATCAGGTAGTGCCTGGGTATTTGGATATAGCCCTACCCGAGAACCCCTCAAGGTAAAACGTCTGGCCGGATATCTACCGGAAAACGTAGGTTTCTATAATAACCTCACCGCCAGGGAAAACCTGATGTTTATTGCTGAGCTGAATAACATTAGCCGTGCCGAGGCTAACCGGAGAATTGGTGAGCTACTGGAGATAGTAGGCATTGGTGAGGTAGCCAACTTAACCGTGGGCAAGTTCTCCCGGGGAATGAAGCAGCGCCTGGGAATAGCTGATGCACTAATCAAAAACCCCAAGGTAGCTTTCCTTGATGAACCCACCGCCGGACTTGACCCGGAAGGGATAAACCAAACCCTTGACCTAATAGCTAACTTGCCCCAAATGGGGACTACCGTAGTCCTCTCATCTCACCAGCTATATCAAGTACAACGGGTGTGCCACAGCATAGGTATATTATCCAAGGGCAAAACAGTAATTGAGGGTTCTTTAGACCAACTTGGCAGAGAAGCTCTCGCTGGAGGAAATTATAGAATAGAAGTAGAAACCGCCCAACCCAACCCCCAACTAATAGACATCGTCAATAAGCTCCCAGGGGTGAGGAAGGTAGAAGCTGAGGGTAATCTGCTCCTGATAAACGCCGATTCAGACCTGCGAGCAGAAATAGCTAAAGCAGTGGTGCAAAGCAATACCCCGCTCATTCAAATGAAGATTCAAGAGTTCTCTCTAGATGATATATACATGAAGTATTTCAAAGAGGACTAGGTCAATATATGATAACTATTATACGAAAAGAGCTAGCCGACTATTTCACCAGCATAAGGGTGTTCATACTATTTCTGCTGGTATTCCTTGCCAGCGCCGCCGGACTTTATGCTTCATATCAAGGGATTCGGGGAATAGAACCTGGAACTGGATTTGTTTTCCTAAGACTCTTTACCTCCTCGGGGGAGGTAATTCCATCCCTGGTTACCTTCATTGCCCTCTTTGTCCCCATAATAGGAATCGCTCTAGGCTTTGATGCCATAAACAGTGAGCGCTCCAGTGGTACTCTAAGCCGAATCCTATCCCAACCCGTTTATCGGGACAATGTCATCAATGCCAAATTTTTGGCTGGTATAGTTACCCTATCTATCATGATGGCAGCCACTATACTGATAGTTTCCGGATTTGGTTTGCGGATGATTGGCGTACCACCAACCACGGAAGAAATCATCCGGCTTTTTCTCTACCTCGTCCTTACCATCGTTTACGGAGCCTTCTGGATGGGCTTGGCTATACTTTTCTCCGTTTTATTTCGGAGAATAGCCACCTCTCTACTTTCCTCACTTGCCCTCTGGTTATTCTTTGGCTTCTTTTATGTCAATTTGATAGTGCCCGCCATAGCTAAGACAACAGAGACGTTTCTACTGTTACAGCGGTTTTCCCCTAATACCCTTTTTCAAGAGGCTACTACAGTACTGCTCCTGCCAGAATGGAGGGGTGCCGGAATTCTAACCGCCGGTGAAGAAATAGCTTACATGCTGCTCAACCCTTTGTCTTTAGGCCAAAGTATGCTTATCATCTGGCCTCAGCTCACTAGCTTAATAAGTCTAACCGCGGTCTGCTTCGCGATTAGCTATGTGCTGTTTATGAGACAGGAGATAAGGCCTACTTAGGATTAAAGAGGCAGATAAAGGCTAAGTCTTCTCGGCTTGTCTTTCCGCAATAATCTTTTGAGCAACATGGGCCGGTACTTCCTCATAATGACTGAACTCAACGGTAAAGCTGCCCCTACCCTGTGTTATTGACTTTAAGTCTATGGCATAGCGCAAAATCTCAGCTAGGGCCACCTGAGCCTCAATATTATTGGTTCCACCCTCTGGGTTCATCCCTAGCACCCGGGCTCGCTTGGTATTAAGGTCACCAATAATATCACCGGTGAAATCCTCGGGAACGGTCACCTTCACAGTCATTATTGGCTCCAATAAAATTGGTTGTCCCTGAGACAAGCCCTTCTTCAACGCCTGGGCTCCGGCAATCTTAAAGCATATCTCTGAGGAATCAACCGGATGATAGCTACCATCATAAACCGTTGCCTTTATGTCAACAACGGGATACCGAGCCAAAACCCCCTCTTGCACCGCCTCATTAACCCCCTTCTCCACCGCCGGAATATAATTTTTGGGTATACGGCCACCTACTACCTTATCAGCAAACTCGGTGCCACTACCACGAGGCAAAGGCTCCACCTCTAGTAAAACATGCCCATATTGGCCATGCCCTCCGGTCTGCTTCTTATGCTTATATTCAGCCTTAGCTGGTACAGTAATAGTTTCCCTATATGGAACCTTGGGGGTATCAAGCTCAACACCAACCCCAAACTTACGCAACATCTTTTCGGCAGCCACTTCAAGGTGGGTCTCACCAAGCCCAGACAGAATGGTCTCACCGGTATCAGCATCTCTATGCACCCGAAGCGTAGGGTCTTCTTCAGATAGTCTGGCTAAGGCTGTTCCCAGTTTATCTAAGTCAGCCTTAGTCTTTGGATGCACCGCTTCATTAAAAGTCGGCTCAGGGAACCTAATACCGGCAATTTTTACCGGCTTATCCCGACTACACAAGGTGTCCCCAGTGCTGGTTAAGCTCAACTTAGCCACACCACCTATGTCCCCAGCCCCAAGTTGAGATACTGGCTCCTGAGTCTTGCCCCTCAGGATAAATAGCTGGCCGATACGCTCTTCCCCACCTCGGGTAGCGTTCCACACCTGAGAATTGCTGCTAATGGTGCCAAGGTAAACCCGAAAGTAGGTAAGCTTACCCACATACGGGTCAGCGCTAGTCTTAAACACCAGGGCAGTTAAAGGAGCTGACTCGCTTGGTTCTATCGTCTGCGTAGCCTGCCCAGCTGAACCACCAGCCATGATTACCTCCCGCTCCCTAGGTGATGGCAGATAATTATGAACCGCATCCAAAAGGAAGGCTATCCCCATATTCTGCATAGCCGAACCGACTAAAACCGGCACGATTTTGCCACTTAGCGTTCCCTGTCGTAAGCCATCGCCAAGCTCCTCCAGGCTAAGTTCCTCCCCATCTAGGTACTTCTCCAGTAACCTATCATCAATCTCAGCCACCGCCTCTACTAGCTTCTCCCGAAAAGAATCAGCTTGATTTTGCACCGAGGAAGGTATCTCCGCCTCACTTGCCTCAGAACCGATAAAGCTTTTCATTGTCAGCAGGTCAACCACACCCTGAAAACTATCGTGGGCACCTATCGGTAACTGGAGTGGCACACATCTAGAGCCCAGCTTCGCCTTTAGCTCGTCTACAGTCCGGTAAAAGTCGGCATTCTCACGGTCCATCTTGTTAATAAAGATAAGGCGGGGAAGACTAGCTTCCTCACAGTATGTCCATACCTGTTCAGTACCAACCTCAACACCAGAGGCAGCACAGACCACAATAACTGCTCCCTCACTAACCCGCATTGCCCCTTTGACCTCGCCGACAAAGTCAGAATAACCGGGAGTATCAATAAGGTTAATCTTGGTCTTCTGCCACTCACAAGGGAGCATAGTCAGATTAATGCTAATCTGGCGTTTTATTTCATCAGGGTCATAATCCGAGGTAGTAGCCCCATCGTCAACCCTGCCTAACCGTTTGATTGCTCCCGAAGTAAATAATATTGCCTCGGCTACTGAGGTCTTACCAGCACCACCATGAGACAGTAAAACTAGGTTACGAATATTCTCCAGCCCATATTGTTGCATCTGTCACCTACTCTCTTTAGCCTATTTTATTGATTAATTATAATGATAGTTGAGTTTCTTTATCAACCTCACCCCCTATATCCCCCCCTCCTTGATGAAGGAGAGGGGGGAGGGATTTCTTTTGAAGGGGCTTCGCCCCTTCAAACTACCCTGGATAAGGGGAAGGGGACAAAGGGGATAGGGTTACTAAATAACCTTTATTGTAAGGTTTAGCGAGCGCGTCTTCTTCTCCTAAACAGGGAAAGGAACCATAAGAAACCAATTATGCCAATGAAAGGAAATGGTTGGGCACCCCCACCTGTTTTAGTAATAGCGGTTGGGGGTGCGGTTGTCGGTTGTTGCCGGGTGATTGCCTCTGCGGATATTTCATAGGCCGCTAGCTCAACATTGATAAACTCCTTGGGCACCCAACCCAAAGGATTATTCTTGCCAGTTGCCTCAGCCCACACCCAGCCAGTGTCACCCTCCAGTTCAAGTGCCGTTGCCTGCTTATAGTCAGGTAGGTAGACCAAGGCAGCGGTATGACCGGAACCAACTACTATCGCCGAGCGGTATCCAGCCCCTTTATACATAACAGCCAGTAAGACCGCACTATCTTCACAGTCACCATAACCAACCCCATCTTTTTCAATCAGCATAGCTAGCTCATCGGCATTTTGGGCAAACTCGTCATATTCAAACTGGTCTATATCCGAGCGATAGTTTACCCTATCCCGAACAAAACGAAATATCGCCTCTGCCCTCTGTATCTGGTCCGGGTACTTAGCAGCAACCTGTTCACCTAAACTATAGGCTAGGGCAGCATTTTCTCCCAGGCTTTCAAAGGCGATAACTGGTCGGAAAGTAGTCTCAGATACTTGATAAAAGCCGTCTTCGCCAAAGGCTCTGGTTCTACTTATTTCCCAGTCATCAAATACATCACCATCTCTCTCATAGAAACCTGCCGATGGAGTTGCCAACGCATAACCAGTAGCCGCTAACCCAACTACCAATATAAATATTAAGCTCAGTAAAATCTTGCCCCTCATCCTAGAAATACCTCCCACCAAGCACAATTACTACCAGAGTTGCCTCCTCGGTAAGATGATAAAATAACCAACACCAACCTGGCAGTCATCTTCTTAATACTCTATTATACATGAACCAGTGGAAAAGTAGCCAATTTGAGTATACGGCTAGAATAGAACACCGAGATTGTTTATTAACCTCACCCCCTTAATCCCCCTCTCCTTGGGAAGGAGAGGGGGAAATTCTTTCTATAAGAGAGGCTTCGCCTCTCTTTGACTCTCCTTAGCACCTATTCCTTAAAAGGAGAGGGCCAGGGGATAGGTTGCTAAATGACCTCAAAGCCAATACTTGCGCTAAGTGTTCAGTTTCATTACAATAAATTTAACTAAATTCAAGTCTATGGTCCGCTACTCGCTAGGAGGTGATTTTATGTCAACTAAATCAGCAGAAACACGAAGCCTCAAGGGCTGATATGAGCTATAAAAAATGGCTTATAATTGCTACTTCCCTATTTGGTGCCGGCTTTATCTTAGGTTTGGTTGCCCCACCTGGTATCTTTGGTCCCTTTGCTAACGCGATTGCTGATCTTGAGGAGCTTGCCAATCTCCTAACACCACTTCCCCAGTTCGCCGTTCTGGTAATTATCTTTATTACAAATGCTTCCACCCTGCTGGTGAGCTTCATACTCAGCCCAATTTTTTGCCTGTGGCCTATTCTGGTTTTAATCCTTAATGGCTGGCTTCTCGCCTTTGTGTCAGCGATAATAGCCCAAGAGAAATCTTTGGGTTTTGTATTGGTCGGTGTGTTGCCTCATGGCATTTTTGAACTGCCGGCTTTCATTTTAGGTCAGGCAGCCGCTCTTAGCTTTGGCACCACAGTAATACTTGCCCTATTCAAAAAAAGGAGAGAACTAATACTGCCTAGTCTCAAACAGAATTTAAGGTATCTGCTGATAGCCTTGGCTTTACTGCTGCCAGCTGCTATCATTGAAACATATATTACGCCATTATTATTGACCTAATCAGGTAATCTGTACCCACCTTAAAGTGGGAAGAATATGTCTTAACTAGGCCTTTGCCCTTAAACTACTCTAAAGGAGGAGATTTTATGTATGAGCTAGGTTTAGCAATCCCATTCTGGCTGACTGTTATTATATCAATGGCGAAAACCATATGGTTAGTCCTCATCTGCACTCTTCTTGCCTGGCTTGGAGTCAGGGCTATGGATGCTCTTACCCCTCACATTCCTAAACGCCAGCGTATCGGAGAAAGCCCAATAGCTACCGGCCTATTCATCGCTGGCTTCTTCATCCTGGTTGGTCTGGTTATCCACGGAGCTATCACTGCACCGACGGTGGTTGGTGGGCCGTTACTGCCATACTTTTTTGATTTTAGACGGCTGGGATTATTAGCTATGAGCTTCCTCATAAGTTTGCTTATCGGCCTAGCCCTATTCTATCTTCTTGACAAGATAACACCTAAAATACCTTTTACCAGCATTAAAAAGAGTCCAGAGGCAGTAGGTATTTATGTCTTTGGCTATCTTGTTTTCTTTGGCTTGATACTCCATGCCGCACTAACCACAGAACTATGAAGAAGTCTTGACACCAAACCGATTATAGAAAACAATCTCAGAAAGTTCTTTTCTTGGTCTGGGGTCGCGTACCTGGTCAGGATAGCCAAGAGGAGTCATCTCCACCACACAATAACCTTGTGGTACTTCTAGAATGTCGGCTGCCTTTTTAGCATCAAAACGCCCGGTATGTACCGTGCCTAGACCCAGCGAATGAGCAGTCAAGACCAGGTTCTGCATAGCCAATGCCACATCAAACATAAACCAATCGCCCTTATCCGTAACTAGCTCTCCCTCCTTATAACCTGACTTCCCCAGCTCAGCGCAAGCTACAATTAGCAGTGGTGCCTGTTTAATGGCATCCATGGCTGGATTTGTAGCATCTAAGGTATCAGCCAGTCTGTTTTTTATACCATCATCCGATACCACAATAAGTCTCCAGCATTGGGTATTACCCCAAGATGGTGCCCAGTGGGCAGCCTCTAAAATAAGCTCCAGAGTTTTATCATCTACCGGAGTAGTCTTATACTTACGAATACTCCGTCTAGTTTTAATTGCTTCCAGAACTTCCATCCTTATTCTCCTTTATTCTAGTTCTCTTCCCAGGCATCCTCACCAATAAGTGAGACGAAGCGACAGCCACCTAAATTCTGAACTGTATTCTTCTTTCTGTGTTTGGTGATTTTATACAACTCCTGCACATAGCGGGAGCCTACCGGAATTACCAATCGCCCACCGATTGCCAGCTGAGCTAGAAGGTCAACCGGAACCCTGGGGGCACCGGCAGTAACCATTATAGCATTATAGGGTGCTTCACGCTGCCAGCCCAAAGTCCCCTCAGCCACATGCACCTCAATATTGGTGTAGCCCAGGTCACTGATTACATTCCTGGCTGCCTCAGCCAGTGCCGGCAGACGCTCGGTGGTAATCACCAGCCGGGCTAATTCAGCCAAAATAGCTGCCTGGTAACCACTGCCCGTCCCCACCTCCAGCACCTTTTCCTTGCCGGTAAGTTCCAGCGCCTCAGTCATAAGGGCAACAATGAAGGGCTGTGAGATTGTCTGCTCTAGGCCAATTGGTAACGGCATATCTTCATAGGCCGAATGCTGACTCCCCGGTGGCACAAAACGTTCCCGTGGCACGCGAGCCATAGCAGCCAATACCCGCTCATCCCTAATCTCGGTGCTAAGGTGCTCAACTAACCTGGCTCTCGCTGCTTCAAAGTCCATAATGGGTACCACCAGAGCTAGGGGATAACCAAATATACCACCACCAGGACAGTCAGCATAATCCCAGCCAGAAGGGCAATCCTCCGTAGTTCGGTAGTTATGTAAGGATACTGAACAGGAGGCAGAGTAGACTTAGGCGTTAGCACTTTTACTGAAGGAGTCGGTGCCTGAGAAACAGGCTTATAAGCTTGAGAAACGGGTTGCTGCTGAGAAGCAGTTACTGAAAAGCCCCGCCTCTTTTTCCTTTTCTTACTTTGATGTAGATGCTTACGCCGTGATTTACTAGGCATTTAACCCCTTCCTTCGCCAGCTACTTAGCCCTGGGGTGAGACTGCTCATAAGTGCGCCTAATATGCTCGGTGGTAAGATGGGTGTAAACTTGCGTGGTAGATATGTTAGCGTGTCCCAATAATTCTTGAACTGACCTCAGGTCAGCACCGCCACTCAGCATATGGGTAGCAAAGCTATGCCTTAGAGTATGAGGCGTAACCTCGGACTTAAGGTTGGCTGATTTAGCATACTCCTTTAATTTTTGCCAAAAGCCTTGCCTGGTCAACCTCTCCCCACGAGGATTAAGGAATAAGGCCTTCTCTTCATCATTATGCACTACCTGAGGACGAGTTTCCTCTATATACTCTTTTACTGCCAAAACCGCTTGTTCATAAATAGGAATAACCCGTTC
>JAUVZE010000044.1 GCA_030602665.1 Dehalococcoidia bacterium | reverse complement strand
GTTCGCTTTCCCCAGTCCTGCTTCTCCAGAAAATCAGATATTGCCTCTATGCCCTGCTGGCTGGGAAGTCCGTTAAACTGCCCTGAGTTGACCATAGTGCCCGGTTCGGTATATGCCTCGTCTAGTGCCTCTCCCTGCCAGTCAGATGGGGCTATCACCACTCGTATTGGCAGGTTATATTTTTTAGCAAAAGCAAAGTCACGCTCATCGTGGGCGGGCACTCCCATCACTGCCCCGGTGCCATAGCTTAAAAGCGCATAGTCGGCAATCCAGATAGGCACCCTTTCCCCATTAAGCCGATTTATCACATAGCTCCCGATAAATACCCCGTCCTTTTCTTTCTCGGTTGCTAGACGCTCTATCTCAGTCCGCCGTCGTGACCAAGCAATATAGTTCTCAACCTCGGCTTTTTTCTCTGGCAAGGTCAGCTTGGCCACCAGCGGGTGTTCTGGAGCCAGAACCATAAAGGTAACACCAAAGGTAGTATCGGGGCGAGTAGTAAATACCCTAATCTCTCGTTCATTTACACCAGGTTGGTCAAGGGCAAAGGAAATCTCAGTGCCTACACTCCTACCCACCCAATTCCTCTGCATTATCTTTATCCGCTCCGGCCAGTTGATGCCACTATGCTGCATCAGCTCGTCGGCATAATTGGTGATGCGGAAGAACCACTGCTCCAAATCCCGCTGGCTGACGGCTGCCCCGCAGCGCTCGCAAAAACCCTCTACTACCTGCTCGTTAGCCAGCACCGTCTGGCAGCGGGGGCACCAGTTAACCGGAGCCTTTCTCCGGTAGGCTAGACCGTTCTCGTACAGCTTCAAAAAGAACCATTGCGTCCACTTATAATACTCGGGCAGGCAGGTAACCACCTCCCGGCTCCAGTCATAGATAGCCCCTATGCTCCTGAGCTGGCGGCGCATATTGTCTATATTCTGCATCGTCCAGGTAAAGGGGTGGATTCCCCGGCTGATGGCAGCATTCTCGGCGGGTAAGCCAAAGGCGTCAAAACCCATGGGATGCAGAACGTTGTAGCCCTGCAGCCGCTTAAACCGGGCATGGACATCAGACGGAGCCATAGCATACCAGTGCCCAATATGGAGGTCACCTGAGGTATAGGGGAACATGGTCAGGGCATACCATTTAGGTCGGGGGTCATCCTCAGTGACCTCATACAGTCTGTCCTCCGCCCATCTCTGCTGCCACTTCCTCTCTATTTCCTGTGGATTATATTTAGCTACCATTTCTTTTGCCTTAGCTATCTAAAAGCCCACTGCCAAATACTACTAGCAAAGAGCAACCTTATCTTAGTTATATGGGGGTAATCACAAGCTTCATTCCATTCTTTGAATCACGCTATTGTGTAACATGTTTCATTCTAAAGCTTTCTTTACCTTATCAAGCATTTTCCCTTGCCTGAGCCCTTGATAATATAAGTAATCGACCATGTGTCTGGCTTCATCTGCAAGCTCTTGGCGTCTGGCGCGGTCAGTCTCAGTAACTAGAGACTTTAGGCGCCGTGTAGTGATGCTCTTAGCACCTATCCAACTATAAGCGCCAATAGAGTTTAGGTAAGTCCATATCTCATCGTAATCCACGTGTAGGGTCTCTTGGATTTTTGATATTGGCTTTCCATCTCTAGCCATTTGTTCTGCTTGGGCACGTAGTTCTTTGCTTAAAGCGTGAGAAGTAGCCACGAAACACCCCCAAAGTAAATTTGATGGTGGAGCCGGGTAACCACAGGTAGAGCTTGTGAAGTCCCCCCAGCTTTCACTTAGGATAATTGTAGCAATAAAGACCTATGACGTGCAACTGGAGGTAGGAGGTTGTTCGGTAGCCTATTCCCCTGACCCGCTTACCCAGTTACGGACAGGAGAGTGTAAGTAAGAGAGGGGCGAAGCCCCTCTCTAAAATCTCTTCCCCCTCTCCTTTGAAGGAGAGGGGGATAAAGGGGGTGAGGTAGATAATGTTTAACGGGATTTCCGGCAACTTTTTCTTCCCACCCTCCCACCCTCACAACAGCCCCTGAGGCAGCCATGACATGTGTCATAATTAAGGGTGACCTGAAGTCCTGAGGATTTGGGGGTGTGAAGGCGGCACTTTGACAAACTTCTAGCTAGATGATAGACTATGGATAATGGTATAGTAATATAGGGAAAGCGAAGGCAACCTTTAAAATATTGGTAAATGCGAATTATTGCTGGCAAAGCCAAGGGACATCGGCTTAAAGTACCAAAAGGGACTGTTGTTCGTCCGGCTACAGATTTAGTACGCGGGGCGATTTTCTCTATTCTGGAAACTACTACCAGTGATTGGGCCAGGGTGCTCGATTTATTTGCTGGTAGTGGTGCTTTGGGTATTGAAGCGCTAAGTCGTGGCGCCGACTGGGTTGACTTTGTTGAGCGTGAGCCACGGCATTGTGCTATAATTAAGCAAAACTTGGAGAAGGCAAAGCTTGAAGCCCAGGCTCACATCTATTGCTGTAGTGTAGCTAAAGCAATTTCCTTTCTAGACAAGGAGTATAGCATTATACTAATAGACCCACCCTATTCTAATTCTTCTATAGGCAGCCTGGTGACACAACTGGCGACTTCTAAACTGGTCGGGACGGGCTCAACTGTAGTGGTGACCCACTCAAGTCATCTTCCTTTAAGCTCAAACTATGCCACATTAAATCTTATTAAAGAGCGCCGTCATGGTGATAGTTGTATTGCAATATACCAAAAGGGGGGCAATCTTTGACCATTGCTATCTACCCGGGCACCTTCGACCCAATAACCAAGGGGCATCTTGATATTGCCACTAGAGCCGCTAAGATTTTTGAAAAGCTAATCATTGGGGTCTATGATATTCCGAATAAGCGTTTGCTATTCACTACCGAGGAGAGGGTAGAGTTAGTAAGGCAAGCAATAGTAGACCTACCCAATGTTGAGGTTGAGGCCTTCATCGGGCTCACCGTTGATTTTGCCGCTAAGGTAGGGGCAAAGACAGTAGTGCGAGGGTTGAGAGCAACGGCCGACTTTGAGCGGGAATTTGAGATGGCAATGCTAAACAAAAGACTATCTCCTGAGCTGGAGCTGATTTGTTTAATGGCTAAACTGGAATACCAGTTTCTTAGCTCTAGCTTACTTAAGGAGGCAGCCAGCTTAGGTGGCAATGTTGATGACCTTGTTCCCCAACACGTGGCTGAAGCTCTACGGAAGAAGATTCGGAGCAAACGGTAAACTAAATATCCAGAAAGAGCGAATTCCTAGAAGGAATAAAGACAGGAGGTTAGCTAGATGGCATACAAAATTACTGATGAGTGCATTAGTTGTGGAGCCTGCGAACCAGAGTGCCCAAATAACGCCATCAGTGAGGAGGAAATAATCTACATAGTTGACCCTGATAAATGCACTGAGTGTGTCGGTTCTCATGAATCATCCAGGTGTGTTGAGGTCTGCCCGGTAGACTGCTGTATACTTGACCCGGAACACGAGGAAAGCCGGGAGCAGTTGCTGGAAAAGTGGCGTAGACTACACCCAGGTGAAACTCCAGCCGTTACCTAATATCACTCGGCCTAATAAATCATTACTTGGTAAGTTAGTAAGTAGCTACTTTTAACTACTTAACGCTATAGTTCAATTACTCCAGACCAAGGGTGGTCTGGTGTTTCTAATTAGTTCGTCGTCTTATTGTTTATAGATAACGAATTAGTTCAGTATTTACCTGGATTGAAGATATGCCCTGTAAATTAAGAGGTCATTTAGCAACGGGCAGTTGTAGTCGCCAGTTATTCAGCTAAATGGCCGTGCCGATTATAAGAAAAGGAGTTAAGTCATAAACCTAAAACTGATACTGGAGGAGGCAGCCAAGCAATACGGAGGGAAGACAGCGGTTGTTTACGGTAATCGCAGATTATCTTATGCTGAGCTGGATGAAGCCTCCAATAAGGTAGCCAATGCTTTACTTGAAATAGGGGTAAGGAAGGGTGACCGGGTAGCTATGCTACTTCCGAATAGCCCAGAATTTGTTATTCTCTATTTTGGAATAGTCAAGATTGGTGGCATAGCTGTTCCCCTTAATATTAGGTATAAAATTGATGAGCTAGCCTCTCTGTTTAATAATTCTCAGCCGAAGGTACTGGTGGCTGAAAGCCCCTCTCTAGAACTATTAGTTTCTGCCTTACCCCGGTTCCACTATATTGAGCAGGTCATTGACCTGGGTGATAAGACAGGTCAATTTATTGGCTATCATCAGATTATGACTACGGGTTCGGCACGCCGGGTTGAAGTAGAGCCGGAGCCAGAGGATATTGCCCTTATTGCCTACACTTCAAGCCCTACTGTTAATTCCAGGGGGGTGGTACTAACCCATCATAACCTGGTCACCGAGGCAACTATATCAGCTTATGGATTTCAGCAAACTGATAGAGATATAACGATATTATTTGCTTTGCCACTGCACCACATGTTCGGCTTAGTCGGCATATTGCTAACTGCTATTTATAAAGGCAGCACAGTGGTAATAGTGCCAGGGTTATCGATTAAAGGTGTTATGGAAATTATTGAAAGGGAGCGGGGCACAATATTTATGGGGGTGCCCTATGTCTATGCCCTAGTGGTTAATATGGCGGAAAAGGACGGGATAAGAAATGACTTAAGCTCTCTGCGGCTGTGTGGCAGTGCCGGTGCACCTCTATCACCTGATATTATGAAGCGGTTTAAGAAATACTTTGGTTTGGATATCATTGATTTTTGGGGTTTAACCGAGGCGGTATGTCATATTACCTGTCCACCGGTTGATGGCACTGGAAAGTTTGGTTCGGTGGGGAAGGCTCTGCCTGGTTGGGAGATAAAGATAGTAGATGATAATAGTAGAGAGCTTCCGACAAATCATCTGGGCGAGATAATTGCTAAAGGTCCCATAATGAAGGGCTATTATCATAATCCTCAAGCTACCGCTGAGGTGATTAAGGACGGCTGGCTTTATACTGGTGATATTGGGAGGATGGATGAGGATGGCTACCTGTTTATCTTGGGCAGAAAGAAGGACATAATTATCCGCAAGGGTCAGAATATCCATCCTAGTGATATTGAGGCGGTGTTAATAACCCACCCTAAGGTAGCGGAGGCAGCAGTGGTGGGGATTCCTGATGAGATGCGAGGGGAGAATGTTATAGCTTGCATTAGCTTGAAGACGGGGGAGGTGGCTACGGAGGAAGAGATTAGATACTTTTGTCGGAAGCACATGGCTGATTACAAGTTACCCAAGCAGATTATATTTTTAGATTCTCTGCCCAAAACTGCCACTGGCAAGGTTCGCAAAGGGGACCTTAAGTATATAGCGTAAGGTAGCTTCTCTAATTCCTTCGACTTTGGTGGCATCAATGCTGCCTTGATTTCTACCCGTTCTCGGCATAACAAGAGCCATTCCCTTATTTAATTTGGCCCCCATGTTTAAAGAAATTGTATATCAACCTCACCCCCTTAATCCCCCTCTCCTTGAAAAGGAGAGGGGGAATTGCTATGTAAGAGAGGTGAAGCCTCTCTTTGCCTTTCTTTACCTTAGAATAACAATCGGGAGTTTTACAGGGGATAGGGTTGTTAAACAATCTCTCTAAAGCTCCCTTGACAAATGACTGTGCTTACCCCTATTGCAAAATACATTAACTTTTGTTATATTATACATAGTTGAACTATGTATGAAGAATAGCGAGGTTATCTGAATGGCACCAAGGCGTGAGTTAATGAAGATTAATATTGATTCCTTACTACTTTGCTTGATATCCCGGCAACCGATGTATGGCTACCAGATTATTAAAGAGCTGGAGAGCAAGAGCCAGGGTTACTTCAAACTTAAGGAGGGCACGCTCTACCCGGCGCTTCACCGTTTGGAGAGGGCAGGCTTAATCCTGGGCAAGTGGCAGATGCTGCCCAATGGTCGGCACAGACGGTATTATCATATTACCAATAAAGGCTATCAGGCGCTGCTAGCCAAGAGGAACCAGTGGCAGGATTTTTTCACCGCCATGAACCTGATTATCCAACCAGCTAGCATCTAATAGGGTTAGAGGAAATGGTAACCGCTCTAAGTCATTACCTAGATAGTATTAGAGACAACCTTAGGCTTGACCTCTCAACTGAGAGGGAGGTCATAAGCGAGCTTGAGACGCATATTGAGGATAGGCTACAGGAACTGAAGGACAACGGGCTATCTGACGAGGAAGCAGCCAGCACTTGTGTTGGGCTTTTGGGCTCAGCTAAGTTGATTGCCCGTCAGATATATGAAGCTCATAGCCAGGGTAGCTGGCGGCAGGCACTATTAGCTTCAGCACCACACCTGCTTTTTGGACTGATATTTGCTCTCAATTGGTGGCAAGGCATTGGTTGGCTACTGGTTATGCTGGCTTTAGTCCTGGCGACGGCAATCTATGGCTGGTGGCACGGTAAACCAACCTGGCTTTTCCCCTGGTTGGGTTTCTCTCTGCTACCGGTAGTAGGGGCTGGTCTCCTTTTACTTTATCTGCCTAAAGGGTGGTCATGGGTGGCAATACTTGTCTATATCCCACTGGCTTTATGGTTCATCTTCTCCATCATAATTCAGACTATAAAGAGAGATTGGTTACAGAGCTCGCTAATGCTGTTTCCTGTGCCCATCATCATTGGTTGGTTTCTAGCTGTGGGGTTGGAGGGTAAATTCCCTGAGTTCAGTGCCCAGCGTCTTCAAGATTTGGCTCCCTGGATAGGGCTGAGCTTTTTAATTTTAGCGGCCAGTGTGGCGGTATTCATTCGTCTGCGACAGCGTTGGCTAAAGGTAGCCATATTAGTTGTAACAGGACTTTTAACCCTAGCTATGGTCGCCTATTATGCTGGGGGCAGGCTGAGCTGGCCGGTATTCTTGGTTCTAATTCTGGTAATGTTTGGGCTTTTCCTAACGCCTGCATTAGTGGAAAGAAAGGTGAGACATCGTTGGCAACGACCATCATCTTAGACGCTGACTGGCTCGGAGGTTTGTAATGCAACAGGTAGCCATTGTGACTGATAGCATAGCCTGTCTCACCAGGGAATTGGTGGAGCAGTATGGCATTGTGATTGCGCCCATTAGCATTTGCTTTCGGGACAAGGTGTATCGGGATTGGGTGGACATAACCCCCACTGAGGCCTATGAGCTATTTTTACAGGAACCCGAACGTTTTACTACATCACCAGCATCACCCGGTCGCTATCTTGAAGCCTACCATGAGGCAAGCAAGCAAAAGAAGAACATTCTTTGTGTCACCCTTTCGTCTAAGTTAAGCACCGGGTATGACATGGCCTGTGTCGCCAAGGAACAAGCCAAGACTGAGCTCCCTCGGGTCTCCATAGAGGTATTGGACTCCCAGATGGTTACCGCAGCCCAGGGCTTTGTTGCCTTGGTTGCGGCTAGGACCGCCGCCGAGGGGAAAGGTCTAGCTGAGGTAGTTAAAGCCGCTGAGGAAATGAGAAGCCGGGTCACCTTTCTTCTCCTTGTGGATACCATCCGTTATGTTTACCGTACCGGTCGCATACCCAAGGTGGCCGCCCGGGTAGGCTCTATCCTTAATATTAAGCCAATACTTACCATGTCTTCAGGGTTGGTGCGTTTTGACGGCGCCGTGAGAAGCAGGGAGCATGGCATAGACCGCATCCTTAAGATAATGAGAGATAAGGTGGGGCAAAGTGCGGTGCATGTTGCTGTGATGCATGCCTATGCCCTGGATGAGGCTGAGAGACTAAAGGAGCGGGTAGCATCCGAATTCAATTGCGTTGAACTCTGGCTTACCGAGTTTAGCCCGGTAATGGGCTACGCTACCGGCACTGGAACCTTGGGTTTTGCCTTTTACAGTGATGATTAATACGGTAGCTATTGTTACTGATACCACTGCCTGTATACCTAAAGGGCAAGTGGAGAAGTATAGCATTGAAGTGGTGCCGATAGAGCTTATTATTGATGGTAGGGTCTATCGGGATGGGATAGACATAAGTCCCTCTGAGTTTTATGCCCTTCTTCGGCAGGCAAAGAAGCTGCCTACCACCTCCGGCTCTTTGCCTGGTCCCTATCTTGAGG